>JBFXGB010000117.1:0-2543 GCA_050178405.1 Halothiobacillaceae bacterium | reverse complement strand
GTGCAATGCTGCAAGGCTTGTCGTCAAAATGCTGATTTTGCCTTCCAGTACATCTTCGATTTGATGAAGATGCTCTGCAAGCGCCGCATGAACCACTTGCCCCGCGGCTTCTTCGGCGCGTTGCAGGCTGGATTGTTCGACCATTTGACGCACCAGCGTTTCGAGTTCGTCGGAGATAACGAATGGCTCGGGCATGGTTTTGGGAGCTTCGATAACGACGGGAGCAGGAGTGGGTGCCGCCTGCGTGACAACTGGCTGAGTTTGAACGCGATTTAGCACTAGATTGCGCCAAACTTCATCAAGAGCTTCGTCGCTAATTGGCTTGATAATAAATCCCTTGGCACCACTTCTGGCGGCTTGGTCGCGATCTTCCTGCGCATCTTTGGAGGTGCACATTACGATAGGCACATCGGCCATCGCGGGATTTTGCAAAATCTTAGCGGCGGCTTCATAGCCACTCATATTGCCCATGAGTACGTCCATGAAAATCAAATCCGGGGGCGCGCTATTTTTGAGTAATTCAATCGCCGCTTCACCTGAGTCAGCCATTTCGACTTGTACATCGTCGAATAGGTCGAGCTTTCTTTTGAGGGTCAGACGTGCGGTTTTGGAATCGTCAACGATTAGAATTTTTTTCATGTAGGTAAAGTCTCACAGGCGATATTTAAACTGTAGTGTAGTCGGTCGTTTTTAATCTTTATATGAAAAAACGCAGCAAAAATTAGCTGGATGCGCATTCGGTGGCAATTTTTTGCATGGTTGGTGCGGAAATGTCGTATTTCTGCATCAAATCAAGAGCCCGCTTTAGGCGGGCAGGTGCGCTGCGCCCCATGCACTTGTGCGCTGGATCGCCGTTAAAGCCTTCTAACATGCCTTGAATCAGGCTTTCGGTATCAAAATTTAAGCCGGTTAAGGCTTGCTGTAATTGAATCACCTCGCAGGCAATGTCACGCGCCAGAGTTTCGTGCTTTTGCCAAAGCTCGTCCACCGTGCCGCCAACGGCCAGTCCTGCAATATTGGTGGTCAGGATGTAAACATTTTTGCGCACAAGCTCCCACGTCATGGCTTCCATGTTTAATACTTCGCGTGTGGGCAAGTCCAGCATCTGCATGGCGGTACAGACAAGTCCCGCGTGATGCCCAAAGACCGGTGAGGGCAGCAGAGGCTTGCTGTCCATGCCTTTTTTCTTCTCGAACCATACCGACATGATGGTCGGTGCGGTTAAATTGTGATTTTCCCAATCACGCGGCAGGAGTTCGTTTTGCAGCAAAATCAGTTTGTTACGCCAAGGGTCGGGCATGTCGCGTAGGCAGTCTTGTAGTTGCGCTTCACCCACCGCCAGCACCACAGCCATGGGTTCCGGATTGATGCGATGGGCTTCACTGAGCATCATGCTGCGCGTCACGGGATAGACCGGATGCCCGGCGCGCAACAAGCCGCGCGCCAGTACGCTGCCGATTTCACCCATGCCGATAATGATTATGGGGTCGTTCATTTACTCCTCCTCAACAACCATAAGAGCGCCACGCGCATACATGCGCTGCACCCATGGCCAGATTGAATCACCCAAAGGCGCAAGCGTATCGATGCTGAAGTGCTGTTCACGACACAGCAGTTCCACCAATGCACGTTCACTGAGTGCCAGTTCAGCGCATTCACCGTCGATAAAAAACAGCAGCATGTCGGGGCGTTGAATAAAGGCAACCCGTGCGGCGGGAACACGTTGCAACACGGCGCCTTCATTCAGCATGTCTTGCAAGTCACTGATACCCAAAGGCTCATTGTCGGGAAACATATCTGCAAGATTGAGATTGCGCTCGGTGAGCCACTCGCCAAAAATGCGTTGCAGCGTAGCATCGTCCGGGGTGATGGCTGCGCGCACGATGTGGCTTAGTTTGGCAAGTGCGGCGGCACTGATTTCCCCTGGGTTATCTTGCTGGCTAAGTTCTGGGTCGGTGTAGCGCAGGCGTGGGTTCATGCGCTCGATTAAGGCATCGCACACGGCGCTTGTGATATCGCTATGCGCAGGGGCACGGAAACCAATTGACCAGGTCATGCACTCGGTGAGTGCAATGCCGTGGTGCGGGATGCCGGGGGGGAGATAGAGCAAGTCGCCGGGTTCCAAATCCCAGGTTTGATCGGGATTAAAGTCTTTGAGAATGCGTAAATCCAAGCCGTCGATATAAGCGTTTTCATCATCACGCGCTTGGGTTTCAATCATCCAGCGGCGGCGGCCATGCGCTTGCAGCAAAAAAACATCATATTGATCGACATGCGCGCCCACCGAACCGCCGGGCGGGGCGTAGCTCATCATTAAATCGTCAATCCGCCAGTCGGGGATAAAGCGAAACGGCTCAATCATGGACATAATTTCCGGCAGGGCTTTTTCCACATCGGACACTAAAATTGACCAGCCCGCCGCAGGTAGGGCGTTAAAGTCGTCTTCGGTGAATGGGCCGTAGCGCAATTCCCAAGGTGTATTCCCGCCATGTTCGAGCACCAGGCGGCTGTGCACGCCGTCTTCGCTGGCGCGACCTGCGCGG
>JBFXGB010000116.1:0-2951 GCA_050178405.1 Halothiobacillaceae bacterium | reverse complement strand
CCTGCATCTCAAGCGGTGGCGAGGAATTGCGACCCGTTATGCAAAGAATTTGTCCTCTTTCGTTGCGGCCATTCAAATTCGATGTTTAGTGCTTTGGCTGAAAATCTCGTGACGACACCATCTAGGTCTTGAAAGCGTTGTTGATAATAGAAATTGGCATACACGCTGCGCGTGCCTTCGTTGATTAAAGAATAGCTGCTTGGGTTGCTGAAGTTGGTTTGCCAGATGTTGACGCTGCCGCCTATGGATTGGTCGCGTGCAAGTCTGTGATAAATGTAGGCGTTGCCGCCGATGCGCGTGCCTTGGCGGCGGGTGGTGTCTTTATCTGGATTTTGTTCGTCATAGTCTGCGCCCAAGCCCCAGTTGGTGCGCAGGCCGTTGTAGTTGACGCGCCAATAAACCCCTTGGCTGTCGGCGGCGAGGACGTAATCGGCGTAGCTTAAGCCAGGCTCGGCTTTGTAGAGGCCAAATTCATGGCGATAACGCCCCATGACCACCCCGCCGTCGGCAAACAAACCATGGGCGGCGAAGCGGTCGATGCCTAGGGCGCTGTCTTTGCCTTGCGGGTCGTAGTCGCTACGAATTAAGGTGAGGCGGGCGCGTTGATCGCCGTCGCGAAAGAGTTCGTCGCCGTATTTGATGGCGGTGGCAAGGTTGGTGATATTGGCCTGCATGTCTTGCGGGGTGTACACACCAAGACCGATACCGAAGTAGTTTTGAATGCCGGTGGTGTGGGTGACTTGCGCGCCCAGGCTGATGTCGTCCGTGATACGGTGGCTGTAGCCGAGCCAGCTCATTTCGCCTTGGGTGCGCTCAAAGCCGGGGTAAGGGCCGCCTTGCATGGAGCCACGCAAGCCTGAGCCGATGCGGAGATCAAAGTCGCGGCTATAAATGTTGGTGGATGCGCCGCGTAAGGTTGCACTGCCAAAGGAAAAGCGGTTTTGTCGGTCCAGTACGCGGGTCAAGTCGCTCTGCATGTCGCCAAGTTTGGTGTTGGCGAACACTTGGGTGGTGATAGGAAAATAGTCGTTGCTTAGGGTGAATCTGCCGCTTTGATTACTGCTTACGGTGTACCAAGGGCCTGATACGCCGATGTAGTCATCACCCAAGCTTTGGCGCAAGTCGGTCTGCAGGGTGAATAGGCCGTAGTTGAGGGTTTCTTGTTGGTATTCTGCACGTAACCCGAACTGGCTTGCGGTGGAGGATTGACCGTTGTTGTTTGTTGAGTGCGCCACACCCGCACGGCTTTCGAGGGTGGTGCGGCGGATGCCGGCATTCTCTGCGGTGGGGGCTTGGCTGTCGTCGCTTTCGTCAATGACGAGTTCGCTTGCATCCATAACCTTGTCAACATAGGCCGCTGGTTTTTCCGCAATCAGTTTTTTTAGGCGTTCTTGTTCAAGCTCGGCAGGGGTGAGGCTGGTGATACGGTTTTTGGGCAAAGCGAGGTCGGCAGCATAGGCAAAGCTTGTGCAAACAATAACCCCAAGATATATCCACGTTTTGAATGAATAACCCATGCTTTTCCCGTTAATGCTCACTTCAATCGCGCAAGCCGAACAATTTGATATGCATTAGTCTTGCCATCGTTGAAATTAAAGCGAGATTTCTTTGGCTATTCTCGGTTCAGAGAAGTCAATGAGTTATCGTAATGTCAATGGAGTATTTATGCGAGAAAACCTCTTTGCACCCCTGCCCGACGCATCGCAAAGCGAATGCTTTGATGAGCTTTTATCCCGCCCCGGTTGCCGCATTGAGCGCATCGTGTCTCACGGGCAGGCCAGTCCGCCGGGGTTTTGGTATGGGCAAGGTTGGGATGAATGGGTGCTGCTTCTTGCAGGCGAGGCGGTGCTGGGGTTTGAAGATGCGCCTGCGGGGCGTTATTGGCGGGTAAATTTGGGCGCGGGCGACTACGTTTTTATTCCCCAAGGTCAACGGCATCGTGTGGAGTCCACCGACCCAAATGGCGCGACGATTTGGCTTGCAGTGCATTGCTCTGCACCCATCGAACCCAAAACGCTCACGTAGCCCGGGTGTCAACCCGGGCAGGTTTTGCCGTCGGATCGCTTGCCCCGTATTATCGCTGCGCTTCATCCGGGCGACTTGATTGTGAGCGGGTTCTCCCTTGTGCGAGTTTTTTATGCGCAAACCCTTTGATTTAGCTAAAACCACACCATACTTAAGGCATAACGTTTACCACCGAGGATTTTTATAATGCGTATGGATAAATTAACCGCGAAGTTCCAACAGGCTTTGGCGGATGCTCAATCACTCGCGCTCGGCCGCGATCATTCTTTTATTGAACCTGTGCATTTGCTGGCCGCCCTGCTCGATCAGGACGGCGGTTCGGCGCGTGCTTTGCTGCAATTTGCTGAAGTCAATGTCAATCAGGTACGCACGGCGTTAAACGCTGCTTTGGATGCCATGCCTAAGGTGACGGGCGGGGCGGCGGGGGATGTGCATATCTCTAACGACTTAGGCCGCTTGCTGAATGTGACCGATAAGCTCGCGCAACAGCGTAAAGATGCTTACATTTCCAGCGAGCTGTTTTTGCTTGCAGCAGTGGAAGATAAGGGCGCGACCGGCGAGCTGTTGCGCAAGGCGGGCGCGACCAAGGGGATGCTTGAACAAGCCATCGACAAGCTGCGCGGCGGCGAAAGCGTGAATGATGCGAATGCGGAAGAGTCGCGTCAGGCGCTGGAAAAATACACCCTAGATTTAACGGCGCGTGCAGAAAGCGGCAAGCTTGATCCGGTGATTGGGCGCGATGAGGAGATTCGCCGCTGCATCCAGATTTTGCAACGCCGCACCAAGAACAACCCCGTGCTGATTGGTGAGCCGGGTGTGGGTAAGACCGCGATTGTCGAAGGCTTGGCGCAGCGCGTGGTCAATGGCGAAGTCCCGGAAGGTCTGAAGGGCAAGCGTGTGTTGTCCTTGGATATGGGTTCGCTGCT
>JBFXGB010000115.1:0-2952 GCA_050178405.1 Halothiobacillaceae bacterium | reverse complement strand
TGGGCGCTAGGATGTAACGACGCTCGCCATCCGCATACTTCAACCATGCAATATGCGCCGAGCGGTTAGGATCATGCTCAACACGCTCAATCACGGCTGGAATGCCGTCTTTGTCACGCTTGAAGTCAACAATACGATACTGCTGCTTGTGACCGCCGCCGATATGGCGAACGGTAATGCGACCGTAGTGGTTACGACCGCCAGACTTAGACTTTTTCTCCATCAAGGGAGCCCAAGGCTCGCCTTTCCACAGATGGGATTTATCGATCATCACCGCGCCACGGCGGCCCGGTGAAGTCGGTTTTGCTTTTTTAAGAGCCATGACTAATCGAACCTCGTGTGCTTAGGCGCCAACGCCATAATCAATGGTCTGACCAGAAGCCAGCTTCACATAAGCTTTTTTCCAGGCCTTGCGCGAGCCATCTTTCGCACGGAAACGCTTCAGCTTAGGCTTGACGTTCAACACACGAACTTGCTCAACAGACACTTTGAACAAAGACTCAACGGCCAACTTGATCTCTTCCTTGGTGGCATCAGTTGCAACCTTGAAAACATGCTGACCGAAGTCTGCATTGACCAATGAGGCCTTTTCAGTTACCTGCGGTGAACGCAGAATTTGTAGGATGCGTTCTGCATTCATGACAGCCACTCCTCAACCATCTTCAACGCCGCCGCAGTGATAACCACATGATCCGAACCCACTAGGCTCACAGGATCAAGCGATAGGGGATCAAGAACCCCAACATCACCTAAGTTGCGCGAAGCAAGATACAAGTTTTCACTTACGGCATCCGGAACGAGCAACGTCACCCCAGACAAGCCCAGTCCCAGCAACATGGAGACCACGAGCTTGGTCTTCGGGGCATCGACATCAATCGAGTCCACCACCAACAAGCGATCCTGACGAATCAGCTCAGAAAAAATCGAGCTCATCGCTACGCGATACGCCTTGCGATTGATCTTTTGCTCGTAGTTGCGCGGCTGTGCAGCAAATGCGCGACCACCGGTACGCCAGATCGGGCTACGAGTCGTACCCGCACGCGCACGACCGGTGCCTTTCTGCTTCCACGGCTTGATGCCGCCACCACTGACTTCCGAGCGAGTCTTTTGCTTCTTGGTACCCTGACGCGATGCAGCCATATAAGCCACAACCGCTTGGTGAACCAAGCCTTCGTTGAACTCACGACCGAAAACACCGTCAGCCAATTGCAATGAGCCGCCAGCTTGAAGTTTAATCTCCATTACTTCGCTCCTCCGGCCTTGGATACCTTCGTCTTTATTGAAGGACGCACGATCAAATCGCCACCCTCAGAACCTGGCACCGCACCCTTAACAAGCAACAGTCCACGCTCAGCATCAATGCGCACCACGGTAAGATTTTGCGCAGTTACGCGCTCATCACCCATGTGACCGGACATTTTCTTGCCCTTCCACACGCGACCTGGGGTCTGGCGCTGACCAATAGAACCCGGCACACGGTGTGAACGCGAGTTACCGTGAGTTGCATCTTGCATATGGAAATTGTGACGCTTAACCGTACCCTGGAAGCCCTTACCAATGCTGGTACCGGTGACATCCACGGACTGACCCGCCTCAAAAAACTCGACAGAAATTTCCGCACCCGGAACATACTGACTCAGCACATCCCCGGGCACACGAAACTCCCACATACCGCGACCCGCTTCAACACCCGCTTTCGCGAAATGCCCAGCAGCCGCTGACGTTACACGCGATGCGCGACGCGCACCCGTGGTCACCTGAAGCGCCTCATAACCATCAACCTCAAGATTTTTGACTTGAGTAACACGATTAGGCAGCACCTCGATTACAGTGACCGCTACCGACAGACCTGCGTCATCAAAAACGCGTGTCATGCCGACCTTACGACCGACTACACCTAGCGACATGATTTTTCCTCGTTACAGCGCCAATTACGATTGACCAGCGCCCCAAATATTTAAATCAGTCAACACAACCAAATTGAACTTAATCAATAAGTTCAAAAAACACCGACCCGGAGGACTAAAAAGGCACTCCGGGTCAAGTGAGTTTGAGACTATAACAGACTTTTTGGAATTAGTTAAGCTTGATTTGCACATCCACGCCGGCAGCGAGATCGAGCTTCATCAAGGCATCAACGGTTTTGTCTGTAGGGTCTACGATTTCAAGCAAACGCTTATGGGTCAACAGCTCATACTGATCGCGCGCATCTTTATTGACATGCGGAGAAGTAAGAACTGTAAAACGCTCAATTTTGGTGGGAAGAGGAATTGGCCCCTTCACACGCGCACCGCTGCGTTTGGCTGAATCAACAATCTCGCCCGCAGAACGATCTATCAAACGATGATCGAAGGACTTTAGACGGATACGGATGGTTTGCTTAGCCATAACTACTTACACTCAAAAAGAACTTTACTGCCTTGTATTACACAAGGATTTTAGAAACCACGCCCGCACCGACGGTACGACCGCCTTCACGAATCGCAAAACGCAGGCCTTCTTCCATCGCAATGGGGTTGATTAGGGTGACGGTCATGGCGACGTTGTCACCCGGCATCACCATTTCGACACCTTCGGGCAGCTGGCATGCGCCGGTCACGTCGGTGGTGCGGAAGTAGAACTGCGGACGGTAGTTGTTGAAGAATGGGGTGTGACGACCGCCTTCTTCTTTGCTCAATACGTACACTTCGCATTCGAACTTGGTGTGCGGCTTGATGGTGCCCGGCTTGCACAGGACTTGTCCACGCTCGACATCGTCACGCTTGGTGCCGCGCAGCAGCAGTCCGACGTTGTCGCCCGCTTGACCTTGGTCAAGCAGTTTGCGAAACATTTCGACACCGGTGACAGTGCTGCTTTGGGTGTCACGGATACCCACGATTTCGATGGGTTCGCCGACTTTGATGACGCCGCGTTCGATACGCCCAGTCACCACGGTGCCGCGACCGGAGATGG
>JBFXGB010000114.1:0-3020 GCA_050178405.1 Halothiobacillaceae bacterium | reverse complement strand
TTGGCGTGGGTTGAGCAAAATCAGCCTCATGAGGATGCTGATCTTGATCTGCTTGATCCTTTTTGTGACGCCGATGATGTTAATTTGGCCACAGTCTTTTTCGATGAAAAATGACGGCATGGATTGGAGATTAAGGCTAATCAGTGAACTGACAAAACCGACAAATGTGGTTCTGTCAGTTTTGTCGGTTTTTAATGACCTAATTTTCTGATTACAGGACTGAATGAAGTCATCTTGGTCGCAGATCGAGAGTCACCTTCACGACCTGCGCCGCAGCTTTGGCACGCTTTCCGAATGGGTAGAAATGCCGGACGGCATTGTGAATCAAATTCAAGGCCACAAACCGAGCGGAACCGCAGCAAAGCATCGAAGCCGTGCATGGTTTGCGCTGGGTGAAGTAATCGCCATTCTGTAACTTAGGAGCTACAATCTGACCATGTGGGAACAAAACGAATACACCGACCCAGACGGCAAATCACCCTACAAGCTATGGCTTGCCGGACTTGCTGACCGACAGGCAAGGGCGCGGATTGTGACCCGAACCTTGCGCATGAAAGGCGGCAACTTTGGTGACTGCAAACCGCTGGAACAAGGCGTGTGGGAATTGCGTATCGACCACGGCGCAGGCTACCGCGTGTATTACGCACGCGCCGGAAAGCGCCTGATTCTGCTGCTGATAGGGGGTGACAAGCGCACCCAGCAAGCTGATATACAAACTGCCGTCCGCTATTGGCAGGACTGGCAAACGAGGAGCACGACATGAGCCGCCCAGACCGCCCGTTTGAAGAAAGCATCATCGAACTGATGCGCGAAGACCCGACCTATGCCGAAGAGCTTTTGACCGTGGCGATGGAAGAAGTCAACGAGCAAGGCGGACGCGAAGCCCTGCTTACCGTGCTGCGCTGCTACGCCGAAGTCAAGGGCATGAGCGCCATTGCACAAGAAAGTGGCCTATCCCGCGAAAGTCTTTACCGCGCCCTATCCTCACGCGGTAACCCGACCTTGAAAACCTTGCTGGGTGTGCTTAACGCGCTGGGTTTGCGCCTGAGTGTTGAGCGAGTGCCGTCGCATGAAGCGGCTGCTTAACTGAGCCAGAACATGAAGCCAAGCCCTACCAAGTTGAAGACGCACGCGCCTTCCTGACTTTAATTGGAGTGACCCCATGAACCGCATGACCCACAACGGCTATACCGCCCGCATCGAATTTGATGAACGTGACAACATTTTTGTGGGGCGATTATTGGGCATGAGCGACATCGTGAGCTTCCATGCCGACAACGTAGCCGACCTACGCGCCGCCTTCATCGAAGCCGTGGATGACTATCTGGACACCTGCGCAAAACTTGGCAAAACTCCGGAAAAACCTGCCAGCGGCAAAATGATGTTGCGCGTATCGCCTGAAATTCATGGCGCGGCACTGGTGGCCGCCCAAGCTTCTGGCAAGAGCTTGAACCAAGTGGGCAGCGGACGTATTTAGCCAGGCAAGCGCGCAACACGCGACCTTATGATCTTGACCCGTAGCGTGTCGATGTTGGAGTGAGCGAATTCAAAGATTTTTGTGGAGCATGGCTGGTTGACTTCGTAAGAGACAGTCACCACGGGACGGCCTACCAACACGTTGGTATGGACGGAGGCACGCCATGTAATGGTCTAATGAACTTGGACAGTCGTTAGGGTACTTTTCACCCCCAACGACGCTTCGAGGAGCCTTATGAAAACCCGTCCGACGTTTAGCCCTGAATTCAAAGTTGAAATCGCCAAATTGATGGTGGAACAGCACTACAGCATGGCTCAGGCTTGCGCAGCCTCTGGTGCAGGGCCGAGTGCCGTTCGGCGCTGGAAGCTGCAATACCTCGCCGAGTGTGCCGGACAGACCGTGACCCGCAGTCAAGCGATCACACCAGAACAGCGTGAGATTGCTCAATTAAAGCAACGCATTCGTGATCTTGAAATGGACAAAGAGATCCTAAAAAAGCCAGCGTCTTGCTCGCACAGGGCTGCGATGATGTGTCACATCATTGAGCAGTTGAGCACGACGTATCCTGTGACCCGCTTATGCTCCGTATTGGAAGTGGCCAAAAGCCGTTATTACTATTGGCGTGGGCATCGTCAAACGTCGCCTCAACAGACGCATCTGCAAATCCAGGTTAAAGCCATTGCCAACGAGGTGGGGCACACCTACGGGAGCCGACGCATGGCACAGGCGCTGTGTGATCGCGGCTTGCGTGTGGGGCGGTATCGCGCACGGCGCTTGATGCAGCAGGCCAAGGTGGTGGCGATCACGCCCAAACGCCGCCATCGATACCCTGGCGGCTTGGCTTCGGTCGTCGTGCCGAATGTGTTGAATCGTGACTTTGAGGCCGTTCAGCCCAATCAAGCCTGGGTCGCCGACATCACCTATCTGCGCACCACGGAAGGATGGCGCTATCTTGCGGTGGTGCTGGATCTGTACGCCCGCAAAGTGGTCGGCTGGGCGCTCTCCAACACCGCCGACACCGCGTTGACGCTCTCAGCATTGAATCAGGCGCTGATTCTGCGGCGCATCCAGCCCGGATCCGGTTTGATGATCCATTCTGATCAAGGCTGCCAGTACACCAGCGAGGCGTACCAACAACGCCTGAAGGCCATGGGCATGACACCGAGCATGAGCCGTCGGGGGAACTGCTGGGATAACGCCGTCATGGAGCGGTTCTTTCGCAGTTTCAAGGTCGAAACCCAGCACCACCACAAACTCAAATCACCGGAAGAAATGACTTGGATCACGAAGAAGTATATGCACTTCTACAACACCCAGCGCATCCACTCGGCCAACGGCTATCAATCACCCAACATCTATGAGCAATCATTTCAACAATGCGCCTAATGCACTGTCCAAGTTTTGTTGACCATTACACACAAACAAATAACGACGTGAAGCCTCGCCCTCAAGCTTGGGCAAGTATTTGATGTCGACATGAATAAAGCCGGGCTCATAGTCCTTGAAGCCCTTGCCTGGCGGCGTTTCACCGCGCTCTTTTTCG
>JBFXGB010000113.1:0-3301 GCA_050178405.1 Halothiobacillaceae bacterium | reverse complement strand
GCTACACCATTGAAATTACAAACAATAATTCAGGTGTACACGTCCTATTTAAAGGAAAATTAGTTGCCCGCTGCTTTAAAAAGCATGAATTTTACAGATTTCTTACTGAGTACTCGATTGATTGGAGAACGACTCTATCTAAGCAACTTCTTCCTGATAATGGACTTTTTGTAATTGTAAGGGACACCCTTTTTATTATTGAAATAAAATTTCAAAAAGTTGCAGGTTCGGTTGATGAAAAACTTCAGACGTGTGACTTCAAAAGAAAGCAATACTCGAAAATTGTAAAACCGCTCAATTGGAAGGTTGAATATGTGTACGTTCTAAACGACTGGTTTAAAGATAAATCATACAAAGACACATTAGATTACATTGACTCGATGAATTGCCACTATTTATTCAACGAAATACCTCTCAAATGGCTCGGTCTTCCTGAATAAATGATAAATTCTTACTTTAAATCAGAAGACAAAAACTTTACTCTATTGCACAAGGATGTTTTTGAGGTTCTACCTCTTTTTAACTTTGAATTTGATATGATTTTTGCAGACCCACCATATTTTTTATCAAATGATGGGTTGACGGTTAAAAATGGGAAAATATCAAGTGTAAACAAGGGTGATTGGGATCGATCTTATGGCTTCCATGAAATTGATAAATTCAATCGAAAATGGCTATCTCTTGTTAGAGATAAAATGAAATCTAATGCCACTATTTGGATTAGTGGAAGTGCACATAATATTTTCAGCATAGGCCAAGCCCTCCATGAACTAGATTTCAAAATCCTTAATATCATAACTTGGGAAAAAACCAATCCGCCACCTAATTTTTCGTGTCGATACTTCACCCACTCAACGGAACAGGTTATTTGGGCTAGAAAAGAGGCTCAAACGCCTCATTATTTTAACTATGATTTAATGAAAAAATTAAATCAAGGCAAACAAATGAAGGATGTTTGGAAGCTACCTTCTGTTGCTAAGTGGGAGAAAAGATGTGGCAAACATCCAACTCAGAAGCCTCTATCTTTGCTGGCCAGAATAATTTTAGCCTCTACACATCAAGGTGCTTGGGTACTTGATCCTTTTACAGGAAGTAGTACAACCGGCATTGCCGCAAATTTACTAGACCGACGATTTTTAGGAATCGATCAAGAAGCGGCTTATTTAGAAATAAGTCAAGCAAGAAAAATGGAGATAGATGCAGACATCGTCCGCGAAGAATTTAAATCAAAGTTAAGTTTTTTGGATAGCGCTGAGCAAGAAAATTCGATTTTTGTAAAAGAACCTAGCGCCGAATATCTTATAAATGAAATACGAAATATAGTTTAGATATTTAAATTAATTTAAATTAAGGAAAATTATTTAAGCGAGTAAATTTTTCCTTAAGGATTCATTTATTGCAATAATCTCACCAAGTGACCTGCCATATTACGCATGTGATCGACGCACTTGATGCAGCTCATGCTCTAGTCGCTGCGTTTTTGAATATCCCTCACCCCACCCAACGCCCATACAACCCAATCAACTCACGCATTCGCGCCACGCGCTCCGGCGTGCATTGCGCTTCATCGTATTGCCATGCCCAATTGCCCACCGTGGTGCCTGGGGTGTTCATGCGTGCTTCGGTGCCGAGTTCGAGCAGGTCTTGCATGGGGATAATGGCAAGCTGAGCAACGGACTCCAGCGCCGCACGAATCAGCAGGCCAGGCATGGCTTCAACCGGCTTTTCCCCGCAAAGGTAGGCATGAACACGCGCCTTGGCTGCTTCATCCAGACTTTGCCACCATCCCATTGTCGTGTCGTTGTCGTGCGTGCCGGTGTACACCACACTGTCCGGTGTGTGGTTGTGCGGCAAGTAGGGGTTTTGCGCGCCGCCATCAAAGGCGAATTGCAGGATACGCATCCCCGGCAGGCCGTGTTTTTGACGTAAGGCAGTCACTTCGTCCGTAATAATTCCTAGGTCTTCCGCCACCACCGGCAACGCACCAAATGCCTCGCGCAACGCGGTTAATAAGGCATCGCCCGGTGCCAAAATCCACTCGCCATCCATCGCCGTTTCGCACGCGGCAGGAATCGACCAATAGGCTTCCAGACCACGGAAGTGGTCAATGCGCACAATATCGAACAGCTTGAGTTGGGTGGCAAAACGCGCTTTCCACCAAGCAAAACCATCGGCCTCGTGCTGCTCCCAGCGATAAAGCGGATTGCCCCAACGCTGGCCGGTGGCCGAGAAATAATCCGGCGGCACTCCGGCGACGCTTTCGCACTGGCCTTCGGCATTGACGCTAAACAGATGCGGTTGCGCCCAAACTTCCGCCGAATCATGTGCCACATAAATTGGCATATCGCCAAACAGCAGCACGCCGTGCGCATGGGCATAGTCTCGCAGCGCAAACCACTGGCTAAAAAACAGGTATTGCTCAAAGCTAAGTTGCTGAATGCGCTCATTTAATTGTTCACGCGCCGCTGCAAGCGCATTAGGCTCGCGGGTACGCAAGGCTCGCGACCAATCAAACCAAGCGCGCATTCCATGCTGCTCACGCAAGGCCACAAACAGCACATAGTCATCCAGCCAATGGGCTTCGTCGGCCAAAAAACGCGCCCAATCCGCCTTGGCGGCAGCATCGGCATTTTGCTCAAAGCATGCCTTGGCGCTTGGCGCATCAAACACTTCGCTTGAACACCACGCCGCCTGTTCAGCGAGCAGCGCATAGTCAATCAAGCGCGGGCTACCCGCATGAGATGACAAACACTGATACGGCGAGCCATCGCTATGGGTGGGCCCTAGCGGCAACATCTGCCACACACTCATGCCGCAAGCAGCCAGATGATCGACTAAACGATACGCCGCGTGACCGAGTGTGCCGCCCGCCTGTCCACATTTAGATGCCGGCAGGGAGCTTGGGTGCAGTAAAACACCGGCGCGACGCACGGCTAAAACTTCAGGTAATTCGGTCACACAATGCTCAGAGGTTGATGGAAGATGGCTCACTGTTGTTGCCCCGTGCGCATGACACCGCCAGCCTCAGGATTGCCCGCGCCAACGGCCATGACCGCACCGAGTACCGCAGGCGGCTCCTTGCCGAGTAACTCGTACAAGCGCACCAGATGCAGGCGGAACAAGCGTTCAAAATCACGCACCGCCTCCGCCGAGTTGTAATCGCCAAACCACCAGAACCAATCCGAGCCTTCGCAAATGGCTAATTGCAGCAACACCGCTTTTTCTTTCTCTGGGCTTAAAACCTTGCTCGCAAGGACGCGATCACACACCTTTTTCGCCTCGATTAAATACGTCCAAGCTA
>JBFXGB010000112.1:0-3525 GCA_050178405.1 Halothiobacillaceae bacterium | reverse complement strand
GGTGTGACTGATTTTTTGGTCTAGCTCATTGTCACGACCCGCCGTTTGGCGGGTTTTTTTGTGAGCTTTTTCAAGGGTTGTTGGACACTTGCGCCAAAGGCGCGGTTTTGGATTTGGTTTTCATCTCCCCTTTTGATGCCGCTGTGGCGCAAGCGGCAAAAGCCGGGTAAAAGCGCCATGGATGGCGCATTTAGCCCCTTTGCGACATGGATGTCGCGTAGGGGCGGCTCGGTTTTTGCCGCTTGCGCCACGGCTTGCCCGAAGGGCGGCATCAACGGGGTGCATTTCTTTGGTGACTTTCTTTGTGCAAGCAAAGAAAGTTACTCGCCCGTATCAATCAAGATCTGTGCAGAGTGCCAACGTCAAGACAGGCGAAAAAGCCCACCAACCGTTCAAGGACGGTGGCATTATTTCGCCCGTTTCTAGGGTGCGACTTCGCAAAAAGCATGTTTGATACGGGCGAGTAACTTTTCTTGCTCGTGCAAGAAAAGTCACCAAAAGAACACGCCCTCTGGGGTCGCCCTTCGGGCAAGCCGTGAACAAAGTGCTTCCGGCAAGGCCGTCCCCACGCAACATCCATGTTGCGACGGGGACTAAACAGGCCATCCATGGCCTGTTTACCATGCCTACAGCACTTCGTTCACGGCGACCCCAAACGGGGGCAGAAAATCCAAATCCGTGCCGCGTCACAACAGCGACTTCCGTATGCCAGTTCACTGCGGCATCAAAAGGGGGCAGCAAAACCAAAACCGCGCATTCCATGCGCAAACCAGACTCACTCCGCCTCAACAATCGCCCCATCACGCATATGCAAAACCCGCCCCATGCGCGAAGCCAAAGCGAGATCATGCGTCACCACCACCAACGCCGTGCCCTGCTCCGCATTTAACTCCATCAGCAAATCAAACATTGCGCCAGCATTGTGCGAATCCAAATTTCCCGTCGGCTCATCGGCAAGCAACACCTGCGGCTTGGTCACCAAGGCACGCGCCAAAGCCGTGCGCTGGCGCTCGCCGCCCGACAACTCACCTGGCTTGTGCTCCAAACGCTTACCCAGCCCCACGCGCTGCAACATGCTACTTGCCTGCTCGCGTGCATCCGACACACTCAAACCGCGAATCAACAGCGGCATGGCCACATTTTCCAACGCGCTGAACTCGCCCAACAAATGATGAAACTGATACACAAAACCAATGCTTTGATTGCGCAGCCGCCCGCGTGCAGTTTCCGACAAACGCGCCAAGTTGCGCTCATTGACCCAAACCTCACCGACGCTTGGCACATCCAACCCGCCCATTAATTGCAGCAAGCTACTTTTACCCGCGCCGGACGAACCGACAATCGCCACCCGCTCGCCGCGTGCAATATCCAAGCTCACGCCGCGCAACACTTCGACTTTGAGGCTGCCCTCGGCATAGGTTTTACCCACACCTACACAACGAATCACCGCTTCATTTTTCACAGAGGCCTCACTCATAACGCAACGCCTCCACCGGCTGGGTACGCGAGGCACGCCACGCAGGATAAATTGTCGCCAACACCGACAGGCCAAACGACAAAATCGCCACGCGAATCACATCCGCCGCATGCACATCCGACGGTAACTCACTGATGTAATAAACATCCGCAGGTAAGAACGTGACATTAAACGTATGCTCCAACCAAGGCACCAAGGTTTCCACATTCAGCGCCAACCCTAGGCCCCCGACCAGCCCCATGACCATACCCACGAGGCCAATGAGCGTCCCCTGCACCATAAAAATCAGCATAATCGAACCTTGCGACGCGCCAAGGGTGCGCAAAATGGCAATATCGGCTTGTTTATCCGTCACCACCATGACCAAAGTGGACACAATATTAAACGCCGCCACCGCCACAATCAGCGCCAAAATAATGAACATGACCGTGCGCTCGGTCTTAATTGCGCGGAAAAAATTCGCATTACGCTGCGTCCAATCGCCCACATAAAAACCCGCCCCCAAGTTTGCGGCAATCTCACGCCCCAAACTTGGCGCAGCAAACATATCCGCCAACTTCAAACGCACGCCATTGACCGCAGATTCCAGCCGGAACAGCTTTTGCGCATCACTCATGTGAATCAGCGCCGTACCCCGGTCAAACTCGTACATCCCGACCTCAAAAATCCCCACCACAGTAAAACGCTTTTCACGCAGAATCGCCCCCACCGGAGTCATCGCCACGTTAGACGTAATCAGCATCAACGGGTCGCCCACACCTACACCCAAGCTATTGGCCAGTTCGCGCCCCAGCACAATGCTGTATTCGCCTGCGCGCAAATCGGTCAACTGCCCTGCTTTCATGTGCTGACCGATGTCCGTCACTTCATTTTCCAACTCCGGCACGACCCCGCGCACCACCGCGCCGCTGACTGCAGAAGGCAGCGACAACATGGCCTCAGCCTGCGTAAACGGCGCGGCAGCGACCACCCCAGGCAGGGGCTTTACATCCTGCACCACCGCCTGCCAATCCTGCAGCCGCTCGCCCGCGCCGGTAATGGTCAAATGCGAAGCCATGCCCAAAATCCTCTCGCGCAGCTCCTTTTCAAAGCCATTCATTACCGACAACACCGTAATCAACGCCGTCACCCCAACTGCGATACCAAGCATCGAGCTCATTGAAATAAAAGAAATAAAATGATTGCGACGCTTGGAGCGCGTGTAACGCAAGCCCACAAAAAACTCAAACGGACGAAACATGCAGCAACCTAAAAATAGTCAAGTGGCGGAATCATAGCCCAAGGCGAGCCAATCGGCGTGGACAGATTGAGCATACAAAAAGTTTTATTACCATCAATAAAAGGCGTATAGAATTCGGGTGTGTTATTTCACTCACCTAAGTTAGGAGTTTTTCCATGAAAGCAAACGTCGGTTTTCTTGATATGTTCATCCGCATCTTCCTCGGCGTGGTCGCCATTGGCATGGCCGTAGCTGGTGTTTTTCCAGGGCAATGGAACTTGATTGTCGGCATTATCGGCATCGTGCCGCTCGCCACCGGATTAATGAAGTTCTGCCCGCTGTACACCTTGCTTGGCATCAACACCAAGGGCGCGGATACTGATTCAGCACACTAAGAAGCTGTTCAAAGTCTCGCTTTGAGACTCAAAAAACGACCTCAATGCACTCGTAGCTCGGGTGTTAACCCGGGGGAGGCTTAACTCGCGGCACGGCTTCCCCGGATTCTCGCTACGCTTCATCCGGGCTACCTAAGCGCTTATTAGCTCATTGCTACGACCATTAAAAAAACCTCGCTCCAAAAAGGGCGAGGTTTTTTTATTAAGACTTACGCAGAATGGTTGTTTAACTCCCTCCCCCTTGACGGGGGAGGGTGGGGGAGAGGGTGGTGAAGTTGGTGCAAGTCTATGTTCTGGCAAAGTTTGTACCCCCGCTCCCCAACCCTCTCCCGCGAGGGGTGATGGGGCTAAATACAAGTTTTGCGTAAGTCCTATTTATTTCTCACTCACACAACAATCAAATGTGTGGTGGGTCTTGTTTTTCGCACGTTTTG
>JBFXGB010000111.1:0-3664 GCA_050178405.1 Halothiobacillaceae bacterium | reverse complement strand
GTTTCGGTGCGCATGTTGAGTGAACCATGCGCACATCAAAGGGTTATGACAGCAAGTTTTCTGCCAACGGCTGTGACTTCACTTGAGCATCCAGTGCGCTCAAGGTGGCAAGCAGCGGTTCAAGCAAGTGCAAGGGCCACATATTCGGCCCATCACTCAATGCACAAGCGGGGTCTGGATGAGTTTCCATAAATAAGCCGGACACGCCAGCGGCGACCGCAGCGCGTGCCAGCACAGGCACAAACTCACGCTGCCCGCCGGATGTTGTGCCCTGCCCGCCCGGTTGCTGCACCGAATGCGTCGCGTCATACACCACGGGGCAACCCGTGGCGCGCATAATCGCAAGGCCGCGCATGTCGGACACCAGTGTGTTGTAGCCAAACGATACGCCGCGCTCGCAGACCATAATTTGCTCATTGCCCGTGGCACGCGCTTTATCGACCACGTTCTGCATATCCCAAGGCGCGAGAAATTGCCCTTTTTTGATATTCACCGGCTTGCCTTGCCGCGCCACATTTTGAATAAAATTAGTCTGACGACACAAAAATGCCGGCGTTTGCAGCACATCGACCACGCAAGCCACTTCATCCAGCGGCGTGTCTTCATGCACATCAGTCAAAATAGGTAAATCTAGCTCCACTTTGACCCGCTCCAGAATACGCAAACCTTCTGCAATACCTGGGCCGCGAAAGCTATCCGCAGATGAGCGATTCGCTTTATCAAAAGATGCCTTGAATATAAAAGGAATGCCAAGCTTTTCGGTCATGTTTTTCAGCGTTTCCGCCGTATCCATAATCAGCTTTTCGCTTTCAATCACACAAGGCCCTGCAATCAAAAACAGCGGCTGCTCAATGCCGACTTCAAAACACCCTAGCTTCATACTTTGCTCTCACGCTGCTTGAGCGCCGCTTGGATAAACGCGCTAAACAAGGGGTGTCCGTCGCGGGGAGTGGAGGTAAATTCCGGGTGAAACTGACACGCCAAGAACCACGGGTGATCTGCAAGCTCAATCATTTCGACCAAACTGTTGTCCGCCGACATGCCAGAAAAGGTCATGCCCGCCGCTTCAAGTGGCGCACGATAATGATCGTTAAACTCATACCGATGACGATGACGTTCGGAAATTACTTCTTGCCCATAGACCTTATGCGCCAGTGAGCCGGGCGTTAAGCGGCAATACTGACTGCCTAAACGCATCGTGCCGCCTAGGTCAGAATCTTCCGCACGCTGCTCAACTTCGCCCTCAATAGTCCGCCATTCGGTAATCAAACCAATCACCGGATGCTCGGCTTGCGTGTTGAATTCGGTGCTATACGCCCCCGCCAAGCCCGCTTTGTTGCGCGCATATTCAATCACCGCTAACTGCATTCCAAGGCAAATCCCCAAATACGGAATCTTGTTTTCACGCGCATAACGAATGGCGCGCAATTTGCCCAATACGCCGCGCTCGCCAAAACCGCCCGGCACCAAAATGGCATCCACACCTTCAAGCAGACGCAAATCGCCACTTTCCAAACGCTCGGAATCAATCGAATCCACATGCACCACCGTGCGCGCGTGAATCCCCGCGTGAATCAACGCCTCATTGAGCGATTTGTAAGCATCCGCCAAGTCAACGTATTTGCCCACCATGGCAATACGCACCTCGTGATGCGGATTGGTTTGCGCCTCAACCACGCGATCCCACTCGGACAAATCCGCAGGCGGCACATCAAGACGGAATTTACGCACCACGGTTTCATCCAAGCCTTGGGCATGCAAAAGGCGCGGAATGCGATAAATCGTGTCGGAATCGACCGCGCTAATCACCGCATCCAGTTCAACATTGGTAAACAGCGCGATTTTGCGGCGCTCATCACGCGGCAATTCACGCTCGCTGCGGCAAATCAGAATATCGGGCTGGATGCCAATCGAGCGCAGTTCTTTCACCGAATGCTGGGTGGGCTTGGTTTTCAGCTCGCCCGCCGCCTTGATATAGGGCACAAGGGTTAGGTGCATAAACAAGGCGCGCTCGCGCCCAAGCTCGACACCCATTTGACGAATGGCCTCCAGAAACGGCAAGGACTCAATATCACCCACCGTGCCGCCAATTTCGATCATCGCCACATCAAAGCCTTCGGCACCTTCGAGCACGCGGCGCTTGATTTCATCGGTAATGTGCGGAATGACCTGCACCGTGCCGCCTAAATAATCGCCACGGCGCTCTTTACGGATGACTTCTTCGTACACGCGCCCGGTGGTGAAGCTATTGGCGCGCGTGCACGTGGTGCGCACAAAACGCTCGTAATGCCCCAAGTCGAGGTCAGTTTCTGCGCCATCTTCGGTCACATACACTTCGCCATGCTGAAATGGACTCATCGTTCCAGGATCGACGTTGATGTACGGGTCAAGCTTCATCAAGGTGACGCGCAAGCCACGCGCCTCAAGCAAAGCGCCCAAAGAGGCCGCGGCAATGCCCTTGCCCAAAGATGAAACCACACCGCCAGTCACAAAAATATATCGAGTCATGAATCCTGCCATCGTCTTGCTGCCTATTGTGACAGCCACCGCAAAGGCTGGAGAGGATACATGAAAACCCCTATGCCCCTCAAATCGTGTGTCTGTTTTCCAATGCGCACGGCTGCTAGGATGCGCACTTACGCATTCACTACTTTATGAGGATTTTGAGCATGGATTACAGCATTCACCGTACCGCACGCCCTAGCACCGAAGCCCTGGCTGATTTACATACCGATTGCCTGGTCGTCGGCGTGTTTGCCAACGGCGAACTTACGCCATCGGCTGCCGTGCTCGATCACTTAAGCGGCGGAATGCTAACCCGTCTCATAACACGCGGCGATCTTGAAATGGCAGCGGGAAAAACCCTGCTCATCCCTACGCTCTCAGGCGTAATGAAAACCGAACGCGTGCTGCTTGTCTGCCTTGGGTTTGCGGCAGAACTCAACCTAAAACGCTGGAAAAGCCTGTTTAGCGAGAGCCTCAACGCCCTGCAACAACGCGGTATCAAGCGCGTCGATTTCGCCCTGCTCGAAGCCGCGCCGCAAAGCATGAGCCAAAGTGAAGCCCTGCGCCACGCCGTGCTGGCTCTCGATGAAACCAGCTATCGCTTTGTCGAATTCAAAAGCGACAAAACCAGCAATCTTTCCAGCGTGCAGCATGCCGCGTTTCTTGCGAGCATGAACGAAGCCGAAACGCTTGAAACTGCACTGCAACAAGCCATTGCCATTGCCGCAGGCGTGCTACTTACCAAAAACCTTGCCAACACCCCGGGCAACGTCTGCACCCCTAGTTATCTTGCCCAAACGGCACGACAACTCGCCGCAAGCGCCCCCCAACTTGGCGTTGAAGTCTAAGAGCGCGACACCATGCAGCAACTCGGCATGGGTTCATTGCTCTCCGTCGCCCAAGGCAGCGAGCAGCCGCCGAAATTCATCGTGCTCAACTACCACCAAGGCGCGAACGACGCTGCGCCGGTGGTGCTCGTTGGCAAAGGCGTAACTTTTGACTCCGGCGGCATTTCGCTCAAGCCCGGGGACAAAATGGACGAAATGAAATACGACATGGGCGGAGCCGCCGCCGTGCTCGGTATCTTCAAAGCTGTTACCGCCATGCAGCTTCCCATCAACCTTATCGGCCTGATTCCTAGCGTCGAAAACATGCCTTC
>JBFXGB010000110.1:0-3814 GCA_050178405.1 Halothiobacillaceae bacterium | reverse complement strand
AATGCTGCAACACGCCATCTCTGTGTTCTCTGTGGCTAAAAAAACATCAATGCCCCTCAGAGGCAAGATTGTTGGTGTATTTGGGGATTTCGATCACCAAGTCTTCATCACCCACCACGGCCTGGCAGGATAGGCGCGAATCCGGATCGAGTCCCCATGCTTTGTCGAGCATGTCATCTTCGCATTCAGAAGGCGCATCCAAACTTTCGCCGCCCTCGCGCACCCACACATGGCAGGTGGTGCAAGCGCAGGATTTCTCGCAAGCATGTTCAATGTCGATGCCCATGGCTTGAGCAGTATCGAGAATCGTATCGCCTGTTTGCGCTTCAATCACGATCCCTTCGGGGCAGTAGTTCTCATGGGGCAAAAAGATAATTTTCGGCATTAAAAAATCTCCGTAAGTGTTTAATATTATTGATTTATAGCTGACTTCATAAGGGGCTTATCGCTGCATTTGCTGCGCCATATCATCCACGGAGTGACCGGCGAGCGCTCGGCTCACGGCTTGGTTCATGCGGCGTTGAATAAAGGGGAGGGCGGCATTTTCAAGATGCTCGACGGCCTCATGGATGGCTTGCGCATCATCGCCTTGCATGGATTGAGCAAGAAGATTGCGAGCATCTTCAAGAATGGGGCGATCAATGTCGGTCAACAAGGCGGCATCGCTCGCTATTGCACTATCGAGTGCTTCTAGGCTGCGTGCGGCTTCCACGCGGGCTTCTCGCAGGCGGCGCGCTTGTATGTCGTCGCTTGCGTGGTCAAAGGCGCTGCGTAGCATCTGTTCGACATGCTCTTCGCTCAGCCCATACGAGGGTTTGACCTGAATTTCAGCATGAATGCCAGAGGTTTTTTCTTGCGCGCTGACGGTGAGTAAGCCATCGGCATCAATTTGAAAGGTGACGCGAATGCGCGCTGCACCGGCCACCATAGGCGGAATGCCGCGCAGTGAAAAACGCGCGAGGCTACGGTTGTCTTCAACCGTATCGCGTTCGCCTTGCACGACATGTAGGCTCAATGCGGTTTGACCATCTTTGAAGGTGGTGAACTCTTGGGCGCGTGCGACGGGCAGGGTGGTGTTGCGTGGAATCAGGGTTTCGACCAATCCGCCCATGGTTTCCAAGCCTAAAGACAGCGGCGTGACATCGAGCAATAACATTTCATCGGCGGATTTGTTGCCGGCCAACACATCGGCCTGCAAGGCTGCGCCTAAGGCCACTACTTTGTCCGGGTCGATGTCGGTGAGCACCTCGCGGCCAAAGAATGCACTCACGCGCTCGCGCACACGTGGCACACGGGTTGCGCCGCCGACCATGACCACTTCCTGAATCTCGCTTGCCGCAATGCCCGCGTCTTTGAGTACTTGCTTGCAAGTATTTAAGGTGCGCTCAATCAGCGGGTCGGCCAAGGCATTGAATTCATTGCAGCTTAAGCAGCCCGACCAAAGCGTTTTACCGCGCAAATCAAGGCGGGCGCAGCTTTGTTCTTTGCCAGTTAATGCCTCTTTGAGCGCACAGGCCGTTTGGCTTAACTGGCGTTGTTCGCCCGCGTTGAGTGCCTCATCGCTAGCCTGGCCTAAGCCTGCGCGTTCCATCAGCCACAAGGCGATAGCGTGATCAAAATCGTCGCCACCAAGCTGGGTGTCGCCGCCCGTTGCGATGACTTCAAACACGCCTTGTCGTAAGCGCAGGATGGAAATATCAAAAGTGCCGCCACCTAAGTCAAACACGGCAATCAAGCCGGTCGCCCGTCGATCCAGCCCATACGCCAATGCGGCCGCCGTGGGTTCATTGAGCAGGCGTAAAACATGCAGCCCGGCAAGACGCGCCGCATCACGGGTTGCTTGACGCTGGGCATCGTCAAAATAGGCGGGCACGGTAATGACCGCGCCGACGAGCTCGCCTCCTAGGCGTTCTTCGGCGCGGGCTTTCAGTGTTTTGAGAATTTCGGCTGAAATTTCAACAGCACTTTTGAAGCCTTGCGGCGTGTGCATACGCGGTACGGCAGTTTCCGTAGGATCAAAACGGTAGGGCAGTTTGGGCTGCATTTCTTGTGCATCGTGCAGGCCGCGCCCCATAAGACGCTTGATGGAGATGAAAGTGTGTTCAGGATCCGAGGCGGCGCGTGCCTTGGCCTCATTCCCTACGGTAATGGTATCGGCAGAAATATGCACCGCGGAAGGAAGGAGGAGTTCACCTTTGGCATCGGGCAGGCATTCGGCAATGCCGTTAATGACACTGGCGACAAGCGAGTTGGTGGTTCCAAGGTCGATGCCCACCGCAAGACGGCGCGCGTGCGGCGCAAGGCTTTGTCCGGGTTCAGCAATCTGCATCAGGGTCATGGTGTTTGGCTCACACGTAGGCTAGCTATTAAATCTGTTGAAGGAAGCGTTGCAAAAACTGTAGGCGCTGTAAATCGCGCAAGATGATTGCAGCATCTTCATGATGTGCAGTATTACTGAGGCTTGCCCAGCTTTGCGCCCACAAGACGTTGATTTGATTCTTTAATGTTTGGCGCGCCTGCGGAGTGTGTGCATCGTCCAAGGCTTCACGCAGCTCCATTTGCTGCAGCAAAAAAGCCGTGTCGTTCATGCTTTGCTGTTCATCGAGCACGATGCCATGCAGGGCAAAATAAGCCTGCGCACGCGCTAGAGGATTGGACAATGTGGCGTAAGCTGCGTTGATGTCGGCGGCACGTTGCACCGCCAAACGCCGCTCCAAAGTGCTGCCACTTGCAAAGCGGTCGGGGTGAAACTGGGTGCGTAAATGTTCAAACCGACTTTGGAGTTCGACATCGTTGATGTCTAAGCTTGGCTCAAAGCCTAAAAGTGTAAAGGCATTCATGTTCGTCGCGTGAGGGGAGCGGATCACACCGTAAAGCTCTCGCCGCAGCCGCAGGCATCTTTGACGTTGGGGTTGTTGAATTTAAGGCCTAGGTTTAGACCCTCGCGCACCAAATCAAGCTCCGAGCCATCCAAATGCAGCAAGCCCTTGGGGTCGGTCACGATTTTTACACCGTGGCTTTCAAATACGATGTCATCAGGGTGGAATTCATCAGCATATTCAAGAACATACGATAAGCCAGAGCAGCCGGATGTTTTGACGCCCACACGCAAGCCTACGCCTTTGCCACGACGGTTAAGATAATCACGCACATAATTGGCGGCTTTTTCGCTTAGGGTGATGCTCATGGCGGTTGACTTACTGCTTGACGTTAATGGGAATGTGACCGTGGTCATGCGTGTGCAATGCGGCATGACCAAAGCGCACCACCATATCTTGGCGCTCGGCAATGGCCAGAATATCTTGGCGCTGCATCAGGCTTTCTAGGGTGATTTTGGAGAGGAACGCGTGAATTTGCTCGGTTAAATCAGACCATAAGTCATGCGTAAGGCAAATGGTTTTGTCCTGACAATCGCCCTTGCCCTCGCAGCGACGCACATCCATGGACTCGTCCACGGCGGTAATCACTTCCGCGACGTTAATCTGTGATGCTGGGCGCCCCAAGCTATAACCTCCACCTGGGCCGCGCGTGCTCGACACCAATTTGCAACGACGCAACTGGGCAAAAAGCTGCTCAAGATAAGATAAAGAAATGCCTTGGCGCTCAGCGATTTCAGCCAAGGTTATCGGCCCATGCCCTTGATGCAGAGCAAGATCAAGAATGGCGGTTACCGCGTAACGACCTTTGGTGGTGAGGCGCATGATTACTCCAAAACAAAGAGTGAGTAGCGAACAAGCATACAATCCCAAGCCACAAGGTCAAGTATTTATCCCTATTCCCTGCATGACTTCACGGGATTGGGCGCGTGGGTGTT
>JBFXGB010000109.1:0-4093 GCA_050178405.1 Halothiobacillaceae bacterium | reverse complement strand
CATTCTGCGTAAGTCCTACTTAAATGAGCCCAAGCAGACGATGATCCAGCGCGTCGCATACCGCGTGAACCGCGCTTAATGCACTTTCCAATAGGCTTGCGGGCGTGGGGGCGGAAAGTTGAATCAGGACATCCTGTTCGCTAAGTTTCTGGCTGATGGGTTCGGGTAATGGGGCACTCAAAATAATGAGCTTCACGCCCAAGTCATGCGCATGGTCGATAATCTTGCTGATTTCGCTATGCTCGCTTAGGGCGAAAATCCAGAGGACATCACCGGGCGCGACGAGGCTGCCAAAGTGCTGCGGGTAATGGGTGCGCTCGTCCGGCAGCGGGGCGAGCAGCATGGCGGGAAGGCTCGGGCGGGGTTGAATCATGCCGCGTTGCAGCAAACTGCTGGCCTCTTGCGCTAAAAACAAGGTTTCATGGCGCGCGCAGAGTGCCAAGCGCTGGCCTTGCATCATGCTCTCAAACAGGCTGTCACTGGCGCGTGCCAGCATGTAGGAGGTGCTGTGCAGGCTGCGGCGGATATGTTCAAGGCGGGTTTCGGTGCTTTCTTCAATGTGTTGGGCGAGGGCTGGGTTCATGGTTTGATCGCTGACTTGTGTAACAGGAGGGTGGGTTTAGGGGGGCTTCTAAAAATCCAAGTATCGTCTTTGCGAGCGAAGCGAAGCAATCCATAGCTCGCTGTTTTTTTAGGTCTTTTGGATTGCCACGTCGCTACGCTCCTCGCAAAGACGGTTTTTAGAACCTGTTCAAAGTCTCGCTGAGCGGCTCAAAAATCGACCCAAATGCTCTTGTAGCCCGGGTGTCAACCCGGGGCAGCTTTACGCATCAGCACAGCTTCCCCGGATTTTCGCTGTCCTTCATCCGGGCTACAGTGGCAAAAAGACTTTGAACAGCTTCTTAGAGGTTGCTTTTAATAAGCAAGACCTTCAAACGCATTTTTTTGCCATTCTAGGGTATGCGCGCCGTGGGTGTGCTGAATACCCACCACATCGAAACGGCAGGCGCGCGCGGCGTGTTCGGGGTGCGTCGCAAGAAAGCAATGCGCGGCATGAATTATGCGCCTCTGCTTAGTGAGATTGACGCTCTCTAGCGCACTGACTAAGCCGCTTGAGCTGCGCAGGCGAACTTCGACAAAAACCAAGGTTGCGCCATCGAGCATAATCAAGTCCAGCTCGCCGCCGCGTACATTAAAGTTGCGCGCGACAAGGCGCAGTTTGTGCCGCTTAAGGTGCTCCAGCGCCGCATCTTCTGCGGCCTGTCCTGCGATTTGACGGCTGGTTTTAAGTGCAGGCTGCAAACTTACGGCTGCGAGCTTGCGGGGGTGGCAGCAGGGTTGGCAAGACCCCCACGGAATACGCCCCAGCTTGGGTTGCGTTGAATGCGTCCGTCGGTGCCGAGCTTGAGTTGGCCGGATTGACCGTGGATGTCCACCACGCCTTGGTTCGCGGCGAGTTGTTGCGCAAGAAGGTACGCATCAAACCCAAGCGCGTACAAGCGCGGTTGTCCACTTTGAACAGCGAGTTCAAAGCGGCTCGGCTCCGTTTGTCCAGGGCGGCGCACATAGCTCAGCATCAAGGGCATGTCACTGAAAATCACGCCATCGAGTCCTCGGTCGGCCTCGGGTTTAGGCACGCCTTCGTACACATGCGAGCTTGAGTACACGGCTAAGTCACCCCCGCCTTGGCTGCGCAGGTACGGCAAGGCTTGACGTGCATCGGGCGCACGCGCAATCAGGAAGAGTGCATCGGCATCTTCGCGCATGGCGGGTTTGCCGGTGATTGGGTGGGGTTGAGGACGTAAGAGCTGCTGCATACGGATGTTCCAGTCATTGGCGCGTCCCCCGCTTGGAGCATATTTTTCCACCGCGACAACCATGCCTCCTCCCGCAGTCAGGCGCTGAGTAAAGGCTTGCGTCATGCGTTCACCCAAGCTATCGGCGGGCGCAAGGATTAAGACTCGCTTTTGCCCTTGCGCAGCCATACGTTCGGCAATGGCGCGGGCTTCGTCTTCGGGCGGTAAGCCAAATTGGATGAGTTTGGCGGCGGTGTTGCCGCTCTCTAAAGTGTTGAGTGCGACGATGGGGATAGGTGGATTCAGGCTAGCAATGGCTTGTAAATTGGGTCGATCCAGTGGGCCGATGGCGGCAATGGCACCTGCCTCTACGGCAGCATCCAGTTGAGTTTGGAAGTCTTTGTTTTGGCTGTTGTAGGGATAGTCGCGTATTTCGGGTGCGGCTATCCCAGCTTCGGTTTGTGCGCGAGATACCCCTGCAATAATCGAGTGATTGGCGGCTACAAAGTTGGCCTCACTAGGCAAAAGTAAGGCGATATGCGCGCTAGGTGCGGGTTTGCGGCTAGCGAAATCTTTTTTGAGTTGCTCAAACAAGGCGGGCAACAGCGGGATGCTGGCGTGGGATAAACGCCATTGATCGAGGGCTTGGATGCTGGTGCGTTCAGCAAGGCTTAAATCAATCCAGCCATTGAGGATATTGTCGCTGGAGGCTTTGCGTGCTTGTTCGAGGCTGGTTTTGCTCATGCCGCGCAGTAGGGTCACGAGGGTTTCTTGGTTGCTCATGCGGCGCGATTCGCCAAGTAAACTATCCAAGGCAATACGTTGTTGAGCGGCAAGCAAGGGTTGCTTGAGCATGACGCTCGCTTGTGCCAAAAGCTCAAGGCGACGCATGGCCTCTAGGGGTTCAAGCGGGGCAGGCAGGTTGTTGAGTATTAGCGTGGCGTCGCTTGCCTGGTTGCGTTGCAGCAGCTCAAAGGCTTGCACCAGCATGGCACGACGCGGGAAAAATTGTCGCCATTCAACAGGCTTGGCACGCGGGTCTTTGATAAAGCGCATGGCACTGGCGGCTTCGTCGGCCTTGGGGCTGTCGATAAGGGCTTCGATGGCGCGTAATTGTGTATGCGCCGCATCTTTGCCTTTTAGGTTGAGCGATTGCGCCCAGAGTGCATTGGCCAAGCGTGTGGCATCGTTGGCTTGTTCAGCTTGGGTAATGGCTAAATCAAGCTGCGCATCGGGACGGGGGGCTGTAGGTGCGCAGCCGATGAGCGTAAGGCTTAGTGTGAATAGGCCAATGAGTCCGTAGAAGGTGGTGCGTGAGCTGGTTGAGTTCATAGAGAAAATGGGGGTATGGGTTGGGTCAATGGCGATGCAGGCAATAATTGTGCATATATCGCGGTAGAGTATAACGATAGTTAGTCACTCAATGGAAAAACATGCCCATGAATACAACACACTCGCATCCTCAACCTAGCGTGACAGCCGGAGTTTTATATGTCGTGGCCACGCCGATTGGTAATTTGGGTGATTGGAGCGTTCGGGCGCAAGAGGTCTTAGCGGCGGTTGATGTCATTGCCGCTGAAGATACGCGGCATAGTCGGCCTTTGTTGCAACATTTTGGCATCAACACGCCTTTGGTGGCGCTGCACGCCCACAACGAAAACGAGCGCGTGGATGAGTTGATTCAGCGGCTGTTGGGCGGGCAGACGCTGGCGCTGATTAGCGATGCGGGCACGCCCTTGGTAAGCGACCCTGGTTTTCCCTTAGTGCGTGCTGCTTTGCAGGCGGGGGTGCGGGTATCGCCGATTCCGGGAGCAAGCGCGGTGATGGCGGCGCTATCCGCCTGCGGTTTGCCGAGTGATCGTTTTGTGTTTGAGGGCTTTTTGCCGGCGCGTGCTTCGGCGCGGCGAGCGCGTTTAGAAGCGCTGAAAAGCGAAACGCGCACCTTGATTTTTTTTGAGGCTCCGCATCGTTTGTTGGAATCGTTACAGGATATGGCGCAGGTCATGGGTGTGGCGCGTGAAGCTGCTTTGGCGCGTGAGTTAACCAAAACCTTTGAGACGATCCGCATGGCAGCTTTGGGTGAGTTGGTGACTTGGGTTGAAGCGGACAAGGATCAGCAGCGCGGTGAAAGCGTGGTGCTGTTACGCGGGCATGAGCTTGAGGATGCACCCGAGCAGACGGGCGTGAGTGCCGCTGTTTTGTTGGATAGTTTGCTTAAACATGGGGTTTCGGTAAAAACGGCAGCGACGATTGCGGAGGAAGTGTTGGGTGGACGCAAAAAAGCGCATTACCAGTAT
>JBFXGB010000108.1:0-4595 GCA_050178405.1 Halothiobacillaceae bacterium | reverse complement strand
GGATTTGTTCGTTTTGCATCGTAGATTCTGAGCACATAAACACGATAATTTACTGAGCCAATCAAACTAACTTGACTGCTTTGCTCAACACAGGGTGAATCACTCGCATCGCCCATTAACTCATCGAAACTCGCAACAACTCCAATATTCCATTGTTTTGTCAGAGGCATGAAGGCACTCGCACCTAAGCCCACGGAAACTAAACCGCTGCCAGCCTCATAAACAGGGTAGCCGCTCGCTAAGGATTGTGTTTGATCGACACCATAATATGTATTGGTAAAGCCGCTGGTCGCCAAAGTCATACGAGGACCCACGGTGTAACGAATTGCGCCAATTTTATTGAAGTAATTAAGGTTAATATCACCTATTAAGCCATCATGACCACCGAAACCCTGACGAATTTCCAAGCGAGTCGCCCAGTCACGGGCACTAAATTCAACAAAACCACCAGCTTCACCCGCCGGGTCAATATCCCCCATACCTTTAAGTGCATCAGTTTCACCAGAAATTAGGAAAATGGAGCCACCAGTATCTTCTTTGCGACCAAAGCGCAGTTTAACCAGCGGCCCCGCTTTCCATTCTTGGGTGTTGATAAGGTTATAACCTACACCCTCAGGAATCGATGCAAAGAATTTATCCTCATAGCGCAAGCGAATGTCTGGATAAATCGAAAAAGCATAATCCTGCGATCCTGAATAAACTGGAGCAATAACCGGCGCAACACCCAAGGTTACTTGCCAACCCTCAGGCGTAGGGGTGCGCGGCAGTTCAATTTCTGCGGCATGAAGCATCAAGGGGGTGAAACATAGAGTTAATGCCGTGGCAGTAGAAAAAAAAGAGCGCATCACGTTGTCCTCAAAGTAAAAAATTAGCGTACACCTAAAATCCAGCCTTCAAGCTGAGCAATGGATTGTTCATCAGGATAAAGTGGCGGTTCAAAATACTCGTTAAGAATACCGCGTTGCTGCATGTCCTGCATCCAACGCACCACAGCGTAAGCGTCATGTGCGTCATTGCCGCGATCAGCGCGAGGGTACCGACGCTTATATAGTGATGGATAAACCTCACAAATTACACTGCGTCCTTCAGGGGGAATCCATCCATCAAAAGGCCAGCAAAAAAGGAAATCATGTAAATCTTGGTGGAGAAAATGAATCCAAGGCAAACCTGCGTAGGTGGATTTTGCCACAGAGCCTTGTACATCAAAATGAAAGACGCTTTTGGCAGAACTTGTCCAGGTTTCACACAGGCGTAAACTTGAGGCAGATTCGATATGAACACGGTGTTGATGGCGCAAGTCTTCTATGGATGATTCGTGGCTGGGAGTGTGTTGAACAAAATGTTGCAACATTTCCGGCCAGCTTTTGAGCGCATGGCGCAAAAAATAAATTCTTGGAAAAGAAAAACCATGGTCGATTCCAATCAGCGTGGGCGGACCTTGATGAATTTCATCTGCGAGCCATGAATAAATTTGCCGACGGCTCCAATGTCGCAAGCTTTTGGGGCGAATTTCTTGAGCACTTCCGTTGCGATTGGCACTAAAAATACGCAAGCCGGATAAAGCATCATCGGGGGATTTAGCGCCCGAATAGTCAATGCCAATAAAACGCTCGAAGCCTTGCTGCATTATTTTGCGCCCGTAAATTGTGGCCACGCATGACGCATAAGCTCATCACGATTCACATAATCAAGTGATTTTGCTTCGCTTGCCTCCAAAACAACTGGAGGGGCGACACCGGCAAGCAAGCTCTCTTGCCAGCGCAAAGCACATAAACACCAGCGATCTCCAGGGTTTAATCCGAGAAAATTATAATCAGGGCGCGGAGTAATAAGATCATTGCCTTGGCTTAGGGTATATTCAAGGAACTCTTCGGTGACTACTGCGCACACGGTGTGAGTGCCGCGATCATCTGGTCCGGTTTCGCAATATCCGTTTCGATAAAAACCCGTGCGCGGGTTGGAACTGCAAAGCTGTAATTCGGTGCCAAGAACATTTTTCATAGTAACTTTCTCCACAAGGGCTTGAGGAAGGGGCTGAACACTCGCAAGGGTTGCTGAAGCTGGGCTCACAAACAAGGCGGCGGCAATTAAATGCAGTACGACGACGCTAGAGGCTGCTAAACGAAGCTTGCGATACTCAAGCGAGTGGAAACGATCAAGCCAATCCACGCCCAGCATAAGCACAAAACCAAGCGCCAAAACCCAGGCTGACCATGGCCAGGGCAACAGGAATGCGCCCCATGCGTAGAGCGCCGGAAGCACCGCTAAAATAAAACGCGAAGCACGTTGAGCGGACAATCCAATCCCCCAATGAATGCCCCCCAAAAAACCCAGAATAATGGCGCTGTAACTTAACAGCGCCTGCATCATCCATTCCGGCACTTCGCGATAAAAAATCATCGTGAGCGCAAGCGCAATGACCGGAAACGTCCCGCTGCATGTCAGCCACTGGACTAATCGCTGTTGAAGCCCAAGATATGAGGGGGTTTTGGTTGTCTGCATCTTAGGCTTTAATCTTAAATGGCCAAGAAAATAGCAATAAGCGAAGTAATAAGTGCAACGATAGAGATGATGAACGTAGGCGAGGTAAATTCAGATTTATCTTTTGAAATTTCAATATTCTCAATAGATTTATCCAAAAGCGGGACATCTTGCAGCAATCTAACCATATTTTCAGTAATTTCATCAGTGAATTTGTACGGATTAAAAAAGATCATCCCATATTTATTAAGTAGTTCATTGACATCATCATCGGTGATGCCATATTTCATTGACCAATCATTAAACCCAGAGCGCTCTATGGTTTTGTTAATTAGAATTTTTGAGTTTTTATGTCTGGGGTCTTTGATAATCTTGTTGTATAGATTTTCAACATTCTCTCTTGCACCTTCAAGGACTTGGAAAAAATAGCCATTTTTATAGTAGAGCGCACCCACAACATCTACAGCAGGGTTATTTTTGCGAGATTGCAGCAGTATTCGTGATACTTCAGGTCGCACACTGCTCTGCTTATCATCAGCAAAGGTCGCTTGGCTGATATATACCAGTTGAATAAGTTCTGACATTTTTATTTCTCCGGATGATTGAGATTAAATTAAGGCGCAGGATTAGGAAAACGACGATGGATTAAATCCAGTTTGCCGCGCACATTGGCTGGAAGCTGAATATCCAATGCGCCAAGATTGGTTTTTAATTGCTCAAGCGAAGTTGCGCCCAAGATGACGCTGCCAACAAAGGGCTGTTCAAGAACAAAAGCAAGCGCCATTTGCGCAGGGTCAAGACCGGCTTCTTGCGCAATGCGCACATATTCGGCACTGGCTTCGGGGACATGGGGTTTGGCATAGCGCCGCCCAAAATTAGGGAACTGCTGAATGCGTCCTTCAGCTTGAGGGGATTGATGCAGCTTGCCGGTCAGCCAACTGAAGGCTAGGGGGCTATACGCCAAAAGTGGGACATTGGTGTAGTAACAAACTTCGGCAAGACCCTGTTCAAAGGTGCGATTGAGCAGGTTGTAAGCGTTCTGAATCGAGGCAATGCGCGGCAGACCGTGTTTTTCCGCGAGGCGCACAAACTCGCTCACCCCCCATGGGGTTTCATTGCTCAAGCCGATGTAACGCACTTTGCCGGATTGGACAAATTCATCAAGCACTTCAAGCTGTTGCAGAATCGGTGTGCATTCGTGGATGCGCCGTGCATCAAATGCGGTTTCGCCAAACATAGGCACATAGCGATCCGGCCAGTGAATTTGATACAGGTCGATGTAGTCCGTGCGCAGGCGGCGTAATGAGCCTTCCAGCGCGGCACGCAAATGTTCCGCGTTAATGCGTGGGCCACCACGAATCCAGTCAAAGCCGCGTGAAGGCCCGGTCACTTTGGTGGCAAGAACGACTTTGTCGCGGGGCTGGCGTGCGAGCCAATGGCCCACAAAAATCTCGGTCAAGCCTTGTGTCTCCGCACGCGGCGGCACGGGGTACATTTCAGCCACATCAATCAAATTAACTCCATGCTCCCGCGCCATATCAAGCTGGGCATGGGCTTCGGCCTCAGAGTTTTGCTCGCCAAAGGTCATCGTGCCCAAGGATAGGGCGGAAATATCAATCTCGGTCCAGCCTAATTTTCTGTACAGCATTACAAGGTCTCATTGAGTCAGAGGATGTTCTTATGTATAAGAATTGCATAGAACTAGAGCGTTGACCACTGCTTTTAACAAGCATTTACCGCAGTCTCTTAGTTGGCAGTCTGGTTTTTGTGTGTTTACATATGCAAAACCTGTACACAAAGACCTGCCATGACCCAAATAAATTCCAAACCTTCTCTTGATATTGCCGTTGTTGGCGCGGGCGTTGCGGGGCTTTCTGCCGCGTGGCTGTTGGCTTCTAAGCACCGTGTCACGCTGTTTGAAGCTAATGATTACCCCGGCGGACATACGCACACCATCAGCGTGCAAGAGGATGCTGGCGCAAAAACAATCCCCGTAGATACCGGGTTTATCGTTTACAACGAACCGAATTACCCGCATTTAAGTGCGCTTTTTAAGCATCTAGGCGTGGTTACACAACCTAGCGAAATGAGCTTTGGCGTATCGCTTGACAAGG
>JBFXGB010000107.1:0-4832 GCA_050178405.1 Halothiobacillaceae bacterium | reverse complement strand
CGTGGGTGTGGGTTGGGGAGAGGGGGATGAAACACTCGCTAAAACGTAGGCTTCTGCTAACTTCCCCACCCTCTCCCCAACCCTCCCCCGTCAAGGGGGAGGGAGTAAAAACAATTTTTTTGCGTAAGTCCTAATAAATAAGTGCTTCCTTAAGCATCGCGTCACCCCATGAATACGTAGACAAGGGCAAAACATCAACAAAAAACCCGTGGCACCCAAATTGACATCCGGCACCATAGGCTTAAAAGTTTACAACCAGCGTCTTAGTTCAAAGCCTGGCAAGCAAGCACAAGCCGCACATCCTCTCCCACTCGACGCGCATCCTGAAACTGCCAGCGCTGGGCTTGTGTAAGCTCATCAAGCTCTGGCAACTCGGCAAGCGGGCGCGCGGTGTGACCGAGCAATATCGGCGCGAGATACACAATCAACTCATCCACCAAGCCTTGCGCCAAAAAAGCACCGCCTAGGCGTGCGCCGGCTTCAATCCACAACTCATTGATTTCTCGCTGCGCCAAGTCGCGCAGAATAAACGCCAAATCCAAGCCCTGCCCGCTCACGGGAGCCGCCAAAATTTTCACCCCTGCCGCAAGCAAAGCCGCATGGCGTGGCGCATTGGGCGTTGCGGTATAAATCCACACCTCGCCCTGCGCATCAAAAATCGGCAAATCCGGCGCAAGGCGCAATTCACGATCAAGAATCACCCGCACCGGCTGGCGCACCGCGCCCTCAACCCCCAGTTCATCCGCCGTTAGACGCACATTCAAGCGCGCTTGATCGGCGATTACGCTTTGCGCGCTGCTCAATACCGCCGAGGACTGCGCCCGCCAAAACTGCACATCACGCCGCGCCTCAGAACCAGTAATCCATTGGCTCGCTCCATTCGCCAGAGCCGTGCGCCCGTCCAAGGATGCACCCCACTTCAAGCGCACCAGCGGCATTCCCAGCGTCATGCGCTTGATAAACCCGGCATTCAGCGTGCGAGCTTCGGCCTCCAAAAGCCCGCTTTCAACGGCAACCCCTGCCGCGCACAACACCGCCTCGCCACCACCATCCACACGCGGATTGGGATCACGCATGGCGGCCACCACGCGCACCACGCCTGCCGCAAGCAAAGCATCCGAACATGGCGGCGTGCGCCCATGATGACAGCATGGCTCAAGCGTGACGTAGGCGGTCGCGCCTCTGGCACGTTCCCCCGCCATGCGCAGGGCGTGAATTTCAGCATGAGGCCCGCCCGCGCGTGCATGAAAACCCTCGCCGACGATGATTCCGTCGCGCACAATTACACAGCCGACACGCGGATTGGGGTGCGTGGTGTACAGCCCGCGCCGCGCCAATTCGAGCGCACGTGCCATAAAATGAGTGTCTTGGGTTTCAGCGTTCACGCGGTTCCTGCTGCAAACGCTCAATCAACTCACGAAACGCCGCCACGTCCTCGAAACTTTTGTACACCGAAGCAAAGCGGATATAAGCCACCTGATCGAGCTTGCGCAGCGCGTCCATCACCATTTCGCCCAAAAACCGCGCCTCGACTTCACGCTCGCCGCGTTTCATCAACTCGCGTTCGATATGCGCTACCGCTTCCTCCACACGTTCGGTCGCCACTGGGCGTTTTTCCAAGGCACGCAACATGCCGCGCCGCAGTTTATCTTGCGAAAACAATTCGCGCGTACCGTCACGTTTGATAATGCGCGGTAATTGCAACTCGGCGGTTTCAAAAGTGGTAAAACGCTCGCCGCAGGTCGGACACTCGCGCCGCCTGCGCACCTGCGTGCCGTCTTGGGTCAAGCGAGAATCAGCCACGCGGGTTTCGTCCGCACCACAAAAAGGACATTTCATACGCTAAAAAATCCAAAAATTTAGCCACAGAGTTCACAGAGTACACCGAGAAGAGATTTTTCTCCTCTTGAGCGCTCTGCATCCTCTGTGGCTAAAAAAGGTCGGTTAACCGTTCAGCCGTTCGACCCAAGTACCCGGCTCGCGTTGCTGATGAAAAAAAGCAACCACCAGAAGTTCATCAGGGCTCGGCAGGTAAATAAGAGCGTAAGGAAATTTGCGCAGCAAGACACGGCGAAAATCACCGTCGATACGCATATAGCTTTGTGGATGCCGACACGCCGATGCAATCGCTGCATCTGCGGCACGGGCAAACTCAAAACCAAGCCCTGGAATTTTAGACTCATACCAAACTTGTGCTTGCAGAAGCTCCTGCTGAGCCTCCGGACGCAGCACGACCCGCATCAAGATTGACTTGAAAACAGCTTGCTGCGTACTTGCTCCCACGGGATGGCAGAAGACGGATCAGCACGGTGCGCCGCCAAACGACGCTGCAATTCAAGCCGTTGGTTCTGAGGCAAGCCCACTTCCCCCGAAGCCTCCGTCGCAATACTGTCCCAAATATCTTCAACAAGCTGAAGACGCTCAGACACCGACAACTTCATATATTCAGGCATCAAGCTAGCAACAGGCACAGACATCACCTCACGCAGCGCGTTGAATCAGGCATACACCGGCAAGCGCTTGCACACGTCCAGCACCTTGGCCTTGACAGCCTCGACCACGGCGGCATCGCCCTTGGCATCAATCACATCGCACATCCAGCCTGCCAAAGCAGTTGCCTCGGCTTCGGCAAAACCGCGCGTGGTAATCGCTGGCGTGCCGATACGAATCCCCGAAGTGACAAACGGCGATTGTGGGTCATTTGGTACGGCGTTTTTGTTCACGGTGATATTCGCCGCACCCAGCCACGCATCCACCTCTTTACCGGTCAGCCCTTGGGTAATAAAACTCACCAAGAACAAATGGTTGTCCGTACCCTTAGAAATCACATCGAAGCCACGCGCCATAAACACCGCCGCCATGGCGCGGGCATTGGTCACGACCTGTTGCTGATAAGTTTTGAACGCAGGCTCAAGCGCTTCCTTAAACGCCACCGCCTTGGCGGCAATGACATGCTCCAGCGGGCCGCCCTGAATACCGGGGAAAATCGCAGAATTGATTTTCTTTTCCAGCTCAGGATTCGCCTTGCCCAAAATAATGCCGCCACGCGGACCGCGCAGGGTTTTGTGCGTAGTTGAAGTCACTACATCGGCAAACGGCACGGGGTTAGGATACACGCCTGCCGCCACCAGACCGGCCACATGCGCCATATCCACCAGAAAATACGCACCCACTTCATCGGCAATCGCGCGGAAGCGCGCCCAGTCAATCACACGCGAATAAGCCGAAAAGCCCGCGATAATCAGCTTTGGCTTGTGCTCACGCGCAAGCGCCTCGACCTCGGCATAATCAATCTCGCCGGTTTCTGGCACCAAGCCGTATTGCACTGCCTTGTAGCTTTTGCCAGAAAAATTCACCTTCGCGCCGTGGGTCAAATGCCCGCCATGCGCCAGCGACATGCCCAGCACCGTATCGCCCGCCTGCAATAAGGCCAAGAACACCGCACCATTGGCCTGCGAGCCAGAATGCGGCTGCACATTCGCCCAATCTGCGCCGAACAACTCTTTGACGCGATCAATCGCCAGCTGCTCAATAACATCGACATACTCACAGCCGCCGTAATAACGCTTGCCGGGATAACCTTCGGCATATTTATTGGTCAGCACCGAGCCTTGCGCCTCCATCACACGCGGGCTGGCGTAATTTTCGGAGGCAATCAGCTCAATGTGCTCTTCTTGGCGCACCACTTCCTGCACCATTGCGTGTGCAAGTTGATCGTCGTAGCCAGCAATGGTCATATTACGGTTAAACATAGGGCGCACCTCGGTTCTCAAAGATTATTAAAAGGAATACCCGGCGCGAACCGGGCTAAAACAATGCGCGTAGTTTAACCCAAATAAAAACCCCCGACATGGCCGGGGGTGCATGGTGTTATGAAATTAAGACTTACGCAAAAGCGCCTCGCCGTACTTGGTTGCGAGGAGCCAAGCGACGTGGCGATCCATAGACCACTGATTATGCTGGCTTTATAGATTGCTTCCCTACGCTCGCAATGACGGTTTGTGAATAAATTCAGAGCCTCTCTAAAAACTCACAACTCAACAAGGCATCAACCCTTGGGATAAGTCACTTCCAATTCAAAAACGCCGCCGCCTGCTCCACCACTTCATCGGTAAACAAATCCATAAAGAAATGGTCAGCACCCTCGACGGTGTGGACTTTAATGCGCTGGCCATCCGCCACTTTCGCCATCTTCTCTGGCAACCCCTTCACCGTGGTATCCGCCGAGCCAATAATCACCAGCACCGGTTTTTTGGATTGTGCCAGCAAAGTGGGCGTATCCATACGCGCATCGTCTTTGTAGTAGCTGAGCACACTCTTGGCGGCGGCACGGGTCTTCTCGCAGTAGATAAAATCCATATCCATCAGGGTATCGCCCTTGCCTGCTGCCACCAATTTTTCAGCCTTGACCAACAGGGGCGAAAGGTAGGCGTTGTAGCGCTCCGAATAGTCCTTAAGATTGTATCCCGCCTCCCAAGTCTGGGGCGCAAGCAAAATCGCCGCTGTAATGGCTGGGTCATCCTTCTCCGCCAGCGCCCACGCCGTTTGATTACCACCGCGCGAATGCCCCATCAGCGCAATGCGCGTTGCCCCTTTCTCTTTCAACCAGCTCGTCCACGCCGCAATCTCGCCCACCGCATCGGTATGTTTGTGCACATGCGGGGTTGGGCAGTCGTACATGCTCGATGCCCGCTTATCCAGCCCAAGGCTCAAATTAATCGCCAAACTGCTATAACCCTTGGCCTGCAAACCGCTTTGCAAAGCCTTAATCAGTTCCATCTTGTTATGCGCCAGCGTGCCATGCGTAATCAGCACCACACCATCCTTCACCG
>JBFXGB010000106.1:0-4931 GCA_050178405.1 Halothiobacillaceae bacterium | reverse complement strand
GCCAGCATAAAAGCTTATACAAGACGAATGTATTAATACCCGCATCGAAACACTTTGCTGTATGTCGCGAATTTGAAATAAAGACTTGCGCTATCTGAATTGCTTCGTATAATGCGCCCCCACACATCCACACGGTGTTTTTGTTTGAAGTTTTGCGGGAATAGCTCAGTTGGTAGAGCACGACCTTGCCAAGGTCGGGGTCGCGAGTTCGAGTCTCGTTTCCCGCTCCATTTTTAGGGTAGTTAGCTCAGTTGGTAGAGCATCGCCTTTACACGGCGAGGGTCGGGGGTTCGAGCCCCTCACTACCCACCATAAAAATACTTAAGTGACATTAAGTGCTTGTTTTTTTGCAGCGGTAGTTCAGTTGGTTAGAATATCGGCCTGTCACGCCGAGGGTCGCGGGTTCGAGTCCCGTCCGCTGCGCCATTTTGACCCTTCGGGGTATTTTTAAAGCCACTGATCCAGTGGCTTTTTTTTGTCCGTTTTTTGCTTGAATTTCCTGTGGCTTACCGCTTAAAAAGTCGGGTTAATTCCACGCGGTTCAATGCGGCAGGTCATGCTAGCCTTTGCGTACGCATGTTTCACGAGGATAGCTTTATGTCGATTCAAGTTGGTCAAACCTTGCCTGTGGGCACGCTCTATCGTCGTGGCGAGAGTGGTTTGGAAGAAATCAGTACACAAGCGTTGTTTGCGCAACGTACTGTGGTGATTTTTGCTGTGCCTGGTGCGTTTACGCCGACGTGCTCGGATGAGCATTTGCCGGGGTTTATGGTGAATGCCGATGCGCTCAAGGCCGCAGGAGTCGATGAAACTGTCTGCCTCGCAGTGAATGATCCGTTTGTGATGCGTGCTTGGGCTGAGGCGCATGAGGTTGCTTTGGAGGATATTACCTTTTTGTCGGACGGCAATGGCGATTGGACGCAAGCCTTGGGGATGCAGCGCGATATGCACAAGGCGGCGATGGGGATGCGCTCTAAGCGTTATGCCATGCTGGTGGCGGATGGGGTGTTGACGTGGCTGGGCGTGGATGAGTCCGGTTTGGTCAATAGCCGCGCTGAGGCTGTTTTGGCGGTGCTTAACGCTTAAACAGGGCGGGGTTTTGCTGGGTGAAGCTGCGCCAGAAGAGTCTGTAGCCCGGATGAAGCGAAGCGAGAATCCGGGGAAGCCGTGCCGATACCCAAGCCTGCCCCGGGTTGACACCCGGGCTACGGGAGATGGGCGGTTTGGTCAATAGCCGCGCTGAGGCGGTTTTGGCGGTGCTTAACGCTTAAACAGGGCGGGGTTTTGCTGGGTGAAGTTGCGCCAGAAGATGGGTAACTCTGGTTCGTGTTTTTGGGCAAGGCCTGTCAATTCGCGTAAGTGTCCCGGTGCGTCATGCGCGCCTATGGCAATGCTTTGGTCGCGGTCGCGTGAGGCGACAAACCCCAGCCATGGGAAGGCTTGTTCCATGGCGAGGGTTGCTTGAAGGTAGTCTTCCAGCGGGGAGCGCCATAGGTTGGCCGCTAGTGCGCCACGTGCGCTCAAGATTCTTGCGCAGTGCTGCATGAACTCAGCATCGTCCATGATGGGTGCCATGCCGTGCTGGTCGAATAAATCAATAAAAACAAGCTCATACGCGGATGATGACGCGGTGCGCACGAAGTCTAGCGCATCCATGATGTGGACGTTAAGGCGTGCATCTTTGCGTAAATTCAGCGTTTGGTAGGCGGCTTCGACGACGGCTGGACGCAGTTCGATAGCATCCAATTCCAGCTTGGGAAAGCGTGCCATTAAAGCGCGTGCCTGTGCTCCGCCGCCGAGTCCTAAAATGAGCGCGCGCTTGGGTTTGGGTTTCCAAAGCAGGGTCAGGAGCATCATACGCATATAGTCAAAGCACAGGTGTTGCGGGCTGTGCGGCAAAACGCGCGTCTGTTCGACTTCGTTGCCTAGGCCTACAATGAGGCCATTGCTGCTTTGCCAGACTTCGACGATGCCGTAATCATCGACGGCGTAAAACAGTTGGGTTCGGTCTGTAGTTTTCAGTGGGTCGGTACTTTTTTTCATAAAGAGGCTTTTCATGCGAAATCAATGGCTTGCGCTAGTGCTGATGGGAGGGGCTTTGTTGCCATTATGGGCCGAGGCGGCTTTTTTGGTGGGGGATCGCGTGTTTGTGCCCATGCCGTCGGTGCATTTACGTGAAGATGGTTATGCCACGGGCATGATTGAGTCCGTATCTGGCGATAAGTACACCGTGGAATTACGAGAGCTGGTGCAGGGCAAGGGCAAAACCTTGTATGGCACATGTACTCCCGGAGGAAATAGCCCGCTTGCTGGAGCGGAAATTATATCCGATAAAGAAGATGCGCCGATCTTGCGTAAGACTTTTACAGCGGCGGAGTTAATGCCCTGGCGTGCGGGCAAAGAGGAATACCTTGAGCGCGAGAACGTGGCCACGATTTTTTACAAATGGCTGGGCGATGGCATGGCGGTTACGCCCGATCGTGCGCGCCTTGGAGCGAAGCGAGCGCGTGCGTTGGGCAATAGCCCCGGTGTGCAGCGCATGGCGCAAGCGCTGGATTTAGCGGCGATTGAGGTGGAAAACGCCGGTGGGCAGGGCTTTCCGGTCGGGGCGGGACAATATCTAACGAATGTGGATAAAACCCTCGCTGCCGTGACGAGCACCGAGCTGCAAGAGCCAAGCAGTACGGGCGATACCATGCGGGCGATTTTGGATAGCAGCCTGCCGCTGCAAAGCGATGATGCCTTAGCCATGGCAATGGCCAAGGTGTTACTGCTGGTGCGCGATAACTGGGCGAAATTGCCGGGTGAACTGGGTTCAACGCAGGCGGCGATTGCGTGGGACAATACGCCCAAGGTGCTGGAGGCGTATCTTGCCGCGCTGACTCAGAACGGCAAGGTGAACTATCGCGGCAAGAGCGCGAGTGCGTGGCAGCAGGCAATTCAGGCCGAGTTCCAGGCGGGGCGTTGGCCGGTATTGCCGTAGTTACATTAAAGGTTTAACCAGCGTCCCGGGTCACGGCTTTGATGTAAAACACGCAAGATCAGTATGTGTTGTTCTTTTTTGCAGTAGTAAACGGCGTGGCTCTGGCAAAGACTGCGCCGCGCATTCGGCCTGATGCTGCTGAAGTCTGTGCCCATGTCAGGGTGGCGGGTCATGGCGGTGAAATGGTTTTTCCAGCGCGTCAAAGTAGGCATCCGCTTGGCTCATGCCGAATTGGGTATAGCTGTAGCGGTAGATTTCTGCTAGGTCTTTTTCCGCATCCAGCGTGAGTTTGTAGATCACGCGGCACGGTGCGTGGCTTGCACCTGTGCCCGGATGTCGTTCAGCGTTAAATGGCTTTCACCACTGGCGCTGGCGTGATGGAGCATGTCGCGCAACTCACTCGCCGCATGCTGCTGGTGTGCGCTGTGTTGCAGAAAGCTTTGCAACGCATGGCGTATGGCGGCTGCATGGCTGTTTTCTCCGGTCACCTGCATCAATTCTTCGATGATGCCGTCATCCAGCGTCATAGTGGTACGCATTTTGTCTATCTCGCGAAGTGATTTTATTCGACTGATTCTAGCGCGATGTTGCGCAAATGGTGATGAAGCCTGATTACTGCTTCGCACCGAATTTCAGCGCATTCTCTTTGCTGATTTCCCATTCGCGGCGCATGGCGGCGGCATCGTAGTCGCCGGCTTCTGGCCAGCCTTGGATGTGCTGCATGACAAGCTCGGTGAGCATGTCCAGATGGTCGGGGCGGGCGTTGAGCGCGGGGATGTAGCTGTAGGTTTCGCCGCCGGACTCCATGAAGTATTCGCGGTTTTCTTGCTCGATTTCCTCGATGGTTTCTAAACAATCGGCGGAGAAACCGGGGCAAATGACCTGCACGTTTTTGATGCCCTGTGCCGGAAAACTTTTCAGCGTCATGTCGGTGTAGGGTTTAATCCATTCTTCTTTACCAAAGCGCGATTGGAAGCTGACTTGCCATTCATCGGTGGCGAGGCGGAGTTTGTCTGCCAGCAGGCGTGCGGTGACGTGGCACTCGCAGTGGTAAGGGTCGCCATTAAGCAGGTAACGCTCCGGTACGCCGTGGAAGGACATCAAGAGCTTATGCGGCTTGCCGTGTTCGGCTTGGTGTTCGCGCACGCTGGCGGCGAGTGCGTCGATATAGCTGGGATGGCGGTGGTAGTGGTTGATAAAGCGCAGTTCGGGCAGCCAGCGGGTTTTTTGCAGCACACGGGTGATGTTGTCGAACACCGAGGCGGTGGTTGCGGCGGCATATTGCGGATACAGCGGCAAGACCAGCACGCGGCGCGCGCCTTGCATGCGCAGTTCGTCCAGCGCACGCGCAATCGAGGGGTTGCCATAATCCATGCCCAAGGCCACGCAGACCGGGCCGCTCAAGCGAGCTTGCAGGCGCTCACGAATGCCGTCGCGTTGTTTTTCGGCGATATACAGCAAGGGCGAGCCAGTGCCTTCGCCGTAGTGATCCCACACTTCTTTATACGCGGCGGCAGATTTTTTCGGGCGGGTGTTAAGAATGATTCCATTGAGAATCAGCCACCAGAGCAGGCGCGGCACTTCGATGACGCGCGGGTCGCTTAAAAATTCGGCCAGATAGCGGCGCAGCCCGGGCGTGGTTGGTGCATCGGGCGTGCCGAGATTGACCAGCAAAATGCCTAACTGCTCTGGGCTGCCGTGGCGGTAGTCTTTTTCACCTTGGTACATGGGGTTGGGTTCTCGTTTGGGTTGCTTTTAAAAATTAGCCACAGAGATCACAGAGGGCACAGAGAGAAATCGGATCGTCCTCCGTGTACTCTCTATCGTTCCCACGCTCCGGCGTCACTGCCATTAAGTTAAGGAAAAGTCATTCAAAAACAATGTTTTTTCTGTCGTTTATGGAAGCTCAACAACGCCCTCGCTGAAGTGTTTTTCCGTGGTGGGTTGC
>JBFXGB010000105.1:0-5143 GCA_050178405.1 Halothiobacillaceae bacterium | reverse complement strand
TAGAAAACATGCCTTCCGGCAGCGCGCTCAAACCGGGCGATATTGTCACCTCCATGTCGGGACAGACCATCGAAGTGCTCAACACCGACGCCGAAGGCCGCCTGATTTTGTGCGATGCCCTAACCTATGCCGAACGCTTCCAACCCGCCGCCGTCATCGACATGGCGACCCTCACCGGCGCATGTGTCATTGCCTTGGCACGCGCCCCATCCGGTCTTTTGGGCAACAATCCCGATTTGGTGCAATCCATCCTCCAAGCCGGAATGGAAAGCGGCGACCGTGCCTGGGAATTGCCCCTGTGGGACGACTACCAAGACCTGCTCAAATCCAACTTTGCCGACATGGCGAATATCGGCGGACGCGAAGGCGGCGCGATTACCGCCGCCGCCTTCCTGTCACGCTTTGCCAAAGCCTATCCGTGGGCGCACTTGGATATTGCAGGTACGGCATGGAATAGCGGCGATAAAAAGGGTGCGACAGGACGACCCGTACCGCTCGTTATGCAGTGGTTGATGGCGCGGGTTGGTGGGTAATTCCGCTCACGCGGATGATTGCGGGGATGTGCTGTTTGCGCGCCCCCTAACAGCCTAGCCGAACCATAAGCCGAGGTCGCCACATCATCCTGGAACCGGACAAACCCACATCGCTACACTGAATCGTTGAAACATAATCGAATGATATTTCCCAAGGAGCACATCCATGTCCATCGCAGAACAAATTTATGAAATAGCCAAACCGCTGCCGGACTCTTTGGCGCTTGAAGCTTTGCATTTTATTGAATATCTAAGCAGTAAAAATGCAGATCGTGCAGAGATGTCCGACTTATCACGTGCGCAAGAAAAAGTGATGCGGCATATTTGGGATAATCAAGATGACGAGGTTTGGAACGATGTTAAAACACTCTGATATTGTCCAAATTCCTTTTCCGTTTTCCGACCTGACGCATCGCAAACTTCGCCCGGTAATGTTGCTCACTTCCCCAGATACATTGGGTGATTTCATCGCAGTGGCAATCACCTCTCAGGCAGGGCATGACGATGCTATTCCCTTGCACGAAAATGATATTTTCAACGGACGCTTACCGAAAATAAGCTGGTTAAGAGCCAAAAAGTTGTTTTCGTTGAATCGTGATTCTGTTGTGGTTGTATTGGGAAATCTGCGACCTGAAGCATTCGCGCGTATCCACGGAGAAATCTGTGGGAATCTTGGGTGCGAACCAAGCAAATAAACATCTGTACAGCGTATTGAATTTATCAACTACGAAACCCCTTCATCCAATAAATCGCATATTTAAAATCCCAATTCTAGTGAATCAGCTCATGAAGCGGTGCGAGCGAAGCGTGGCGGGAAGCTATCCACGCTTCACTGTTTTTGTTGATGCTTTTTGGATTGCCAGCCGCATTGCTCTGCGCAAAGACGTTTTTTTAGAGGATCTTAACGGTGCTTAATACTCTGATAGCAAAAATTTATTGCATCAAATCAAGCACGCTGTGAGCTAATGAGCGTACGTCAAAGCGCTCAAGCACATCGCTCTGTCCATTTCGAGCGAGCAAGGTTCGGAGTTCATGATCATCTGCAAGGCGGTTTAGACAGTGCGCCAATGCATTTGCATCATCCACATCAAAAGACAAGCCGTTTTCTTCATCACGAACAATTTCTATAAGACCGCCGCTTCGGCTTGCAATTGAGGCCACACCTGCAGCCATACCCTCAATCACACTAAGACCGAGTCCCTCATTTCGTGAAGGCAGCACATTAACCTGCATAAGCTTATAAATGGGCGCCATATCTTGTACAAAGCCCAAGAAAATCAAGTTTTGTGGATCCGCTCCATAATGCGCCGCCATCTGGCGTAATGCGTCATGATCCTGTGCATCGCGCGGCCCGACCACTAACACTCGGTAAGGCCGGTTGAATTTTGAGAGCGCGGCAAACAGGGTGTCATAGCCTTTAAGATCAATTTTCTGCGGTGTCCAACCTGCATAAATATTAAATCGCGCCACTATGCCTATAATCAAGACATCTACACCTACGTCACTCAACCAACGCTGGCGTACAGTTTTCACGGTTTGCTCGTCGGGGTGAAGAAAAGGGGTGAGATCAACACTGCCGTATAGTCGATGCACACGTGCAGCAGGGTAGCCTGCATCAAGCAGCGATTGAGTCACAACATCACTAATTGCCAACTGCCGAGCCACCAGCAAACGATGTAACAGCGTGCCGCCAAAGCGACTCGTTCCACTGATGCAGTGGCGCATAAACCAGACAGGAGTTTGCATGCCGAACAGCTTGGCACGCAAAGCAAGATGACGACTGCCCGAATCATGCGTAAGCAGCACGTCAACCTTGCGAGCAGCGCGCATAAAGTCACGCCGCTCACTTGCTTTTTCTGGATAAGTCACCACGTCATAGCCCATGGCATGCAAGTTATGGTTCAGTAAGAAGCTAGGGCGCACCACGTAGCTCACGCGATGCCCCAACGCTCGCAGGGCTTTCCCCAACGCAAGTGCAACGCGATCTGCCCCACCGCGCCCATCACCCGCAATCACCTGCATAAGATGCTTTTGGCTAGCAGGTACCATTTCAGAATTGCTTAAAGGCATATTGGACGAGCTCAATGTGACGCGCGGCACTCATGCGCAAAAAAGCCTCAGCATATTTGCCTGCACCCGTCGTAATTCCGCGATAGCGGCTCAACGACATTCCCGCATCGACCCAATTATTGGCTGCGTTCTGGCTAGTAAAACAAGCAAGAGCATCCGATTTTTGTAAGGAGTGTGCACTAATGTCAATGGCAACATTAGGCGTGAGCGTGTTCCAGACTTCATAGGCGTACACCATGTAATTTGCTCGATGATTACGGCTGTGTCGCGCAAGAAGAAGATTTACCGAAAGATGATCGACATGACGATCAAACAAGCCTGGGGTGTAAATCACATCGGGTTTTTCTTCAATAATAAAATCAGCGAGCCGAGCGGGAAGCTCAGTTTGATCGAGCAAGCTTTTGGATGGATAGGGCAGATAAACCTGACGTTGCACCCCAAGAATACGACCCGCAGCCTCTCCCTCCTTGATTCGCTCCGGAGTGCAGTCCGCAAAGGTCAGTACGGCAACATGGTCACCATCGGCGACGTGCTTTGCGATAACGCCGCCGCAACCAATGGTTTCATCATCAATATGCGGGGCCAGCACTACAACTCTATTTGCGCGAGGCAAAGGCTCTTTAGCTGCAGAGTAATTGATGATGGGCTCGATTTTTTCATAGATTCCAAACATCAAACGATAGACATTTTTCCAACGCAGTCGTCGATTCATACTCGTCTCACCCTCGAAAATCCTTAAGCAGAAACACCGAATACTCCAACGCCCAGCCCGGATGAATAACCACCTTCAGCGGCTCAAGGCGCTCTACCGAAGCAAAATGCTGTGCAATATCACCAATTTCAGTACCGCTTGTAACGAAAAGCATGTCTTGTCCAATATGTTCGGAGCCTAGAGTGTAGAAGAGATCATAATGGTGGCGTAATAATCCGTGAGGATTCCAACTTAAAACCTCACCAAGTGGAAGGCGCGAATAGTAACTTAACCCAGCCAACGCCTCGCGCTCCTCGCTAAGCAACAATGCCCCCGGCGCTTCTGCTCGACGTGCATTAAACTGCTCACCAAGCACATCCCAGCCACGTACCCGCTTGAAAGGATCTGTCTTTGCGCTTAGTTCCACCCCAAAAATGGGCAGAATGCGATCGTAGTGATAAGCGCCCAACATGATAATAACGTTCAGCAAAATGGCGGCGATCAACCAGCGCCCATGCTGCGCGCCCCATGCCGCAAGCATGACGCTCGCTGCCACAAACGCGGGCGCTGCCCAGTTAGCATTGGCACGACCAAGCAAAGCCTGCGCCGAAATCGCCAGCAAAAAAACCAGTGAAAAAGCTGCCAGCAGCGTTTTAGCGTGTGATGCGGGTAATTTGAACAACGCAACCAGCCAGAGAATCAGGCTGATCGGGCCGAACACGGCAAGCTGTCCGGATAGAAATTCGCCCAGCTCATCCCAATGTAGCCCGGCGTGTTCCAGATTAGAGATTTCAGCGGTGTGCTGAAACGTAGGCCAACCATGCTGCGCGTTCCAGATAATATTTGGTGCAAGAATCGCCAAAGCCAGTACAGCCGCGAGCGACAAACGCGGATTCAAAAGCTGCCCGCGCCACGCAGGAACCAAGAGCAAGGCCAGCAAAAGCGAGGGCGCAAACAACACCATCGTGTACTTACTCAGCAGCCCCAAACCGCAAGCCAGCCCCAACATCAGCCAATGTTTCCAAGCATTCGTTTGCAGCGCCAACACCAAAGCCAACATCGCCCACGCCCAAAACAGCAGCAGCAACACATCGGTGGAAATAATCAGATTAGAGAGCGCCACGCCGGGCATGAGCAAAAACAAAGCCGCCGCCCACAAACCCGTGCGCGCATTAAACAACACCTGTCCCAAACGAAACACCAGCCAAGTGGTGATTGGGTACACCAGCAACGCGCCCGATTTGACGCAAAACACACCGTTGCCGCAAACACTGGTGGTCAACGCAATCAACGCCGCAATCATCGGTGGCTTGGAGTAATAACCCCAATCAAGCTGCTGCGCCCAACCCCAGTAATAGGCTTCATCGACATACAAACCGATATCGGCGGTGGCTAAAACCAGCCCGCGATAAAGCGTTAAACCAGCAATGAGTAAAAACAGCCCGACATAGGCGCGAGTATCAGACAAAGGCTTAAAGTTCGGCACAAGGCATACACACATCAATAAAATTGCGCATAGCCTACCCGAAGAACCCCCCGCGCCATAAATCCTCGCCCACTAAAAATTGCCTTGCCCTGTTCAAAACGTTTGCTATTGTGAGTGCGTTGACCCACCCCAAGGAGAACCCCGTGTCCATTATGCAGAATAAAATCGCTTCCATTCTTGAACAACGGCGCAGCCGCTTGCCGCAGGTTCAACAAGAGATTGAACGTTGGGCTCAACTCGATATTGAAATCGCGGCACTCAAGGCGAGTGCAGACGACCTGCCCCCCCCCCAGCACATGGGATGATTTAAGACAAGCCCTTGGAGCATTCCGTAGCGAAGATATTCGCAAGGACATCGCCAAA
>JBFXGB010000104.1:0-5369 GCA_050178405.1 Halothiobacillaceae bacterium | reverse complement strand
TCGGTGATTCGTTTGCTGCCTGCGTTGGTGATGACGGATGCGCAGGCGGATAGCTTGATTGAGCAGCTTTCTCATATCGTGACGGAGTTTTTGGCGCAGTCTGTCATGTCGGGGAATCCGGTATGAATGTGCGCCATTTTCTAACGCTGGATGATTTGACGCAGGATGAATTGCGTACCGTGCTACGGCGTGCGCGTCATCTCAAGGAGGAACGGGCGCGTTCCGAACCGGTGCTGACGTTGCAGAATCGCGTGTTGGGCATGATTTTTGAGAAGGCATCCACGCGCACCCGGGTCTCGTTTGAGGCGGGTATGGCACAACTCGGCGGTCATGCGATTTTTCTCTCGCCGCGTGATACCCAGCTTGGACGTGGCGAGCCGATTGCCGATAGTGCGCGCGTGCTTTCGCGTATGGTCGATGTGATTATGATTCGGGCGCATCGTCACGCGGATATTGAAGAATTTGCACGCTACTCAAAAGTGCCCGTCATCAATGCGCTGACCGAAAAATTTCACCCCTGCCAGTTACTGGCCGATGTGATGACTTATGAGGAGCATCGCGGCTCGATTCAGGGCAAAACGGTGGCTTGGGTGGGCGATGGTTTTAACATGTGTAATACCTTTATCAATGCAGCACAGGTGTTTGATTTTAAGCTGAATATTGCCTCGCCCGTGGGCTATATGCCGGATGCTGGCATGCTTGCGGCGGCGGCTGATCGCGTGAGCTTTTCGCATGAGCCTATGCAAGCCTGCACCGATGCCGATTTGGTGGTCACGGATGTGTGGACCAGCATGGGGCAAGAAGAAGAAAACGAGCGCCGTTTGCGAGATTTTGCTGGGTTTGCGGTGACCGAAGCATTGATGTCGCGGGCGCGAGCTGATGCCTTGTTTATGCACTGCCTGCCGGCGCATCGTGGTGAAGAGGTCGAGGCCGGGGTGATTGACGGGCGCTGGAGCGTGGTGTGGAGCGAGGCAGAAAATCGTCTGCATACGCAAAAGGCCTTGCTGGAGTTTTTGCTTGAAGTGCCTTTTTAAGCGCGTTGTATGAGCACGAACACGATGCCTGAATTGTCGTTAATGGCGCAGTGGTTGCGGGATGCTTCACCGTATATTCATGCGCATCAGGATCGGGTGTTTGTGTTGGCTTTTGCCGGTGAGGCGTTAGTCGAGGATGACCGCGCAAGCGTGGATGCGCTGATTTCGGATATTGCGCTGTTGACATCTTTAGGGGTGCGCTTGGTGCTGGTGCCAGGTTCGCGCCCGCAGATTGCCGCCGAGTTGTTGGATGATGGCGTAACCACGCAGCAGCACATGGGGATGCGGGTGAGCAGTGAACGCGCCATGCCGTCGATTAAGCGTGCCGTGGCGGTGCAAATGCTGGATTTAACGGCGCGTTTGTCGATGGGCTTGCCCAATACACCGCTTGAAGGTGCGCGTTTGTCGGTGGTGAGCAGTAACGCCGTCGTGGCGCGGCCGATGGGCGTGCGCGAAGGGGTGGATTTTGGCTGGACGGGCGATGTGCGTAAGGTTGAGGTGGCGCGTTTACGCTCGCTTCTGGATGCGGGGCATACGGTGTTGCAGTCCTGTCTTTGCGCATCGCCGACGGGCGAGGTGTTCAATTTGCGCGCAGAAGATGTGGCCTTGGAAGTGGCTGCATGTTTGCAGGCCGATAAGCTGATTTTCCTTACCGAATCCTCGGGCGATTTGCCTAAACAAATGACGGTGACTGAGGCTTTGCCTTGGCTGGATGATGCTTCTTTAAGTCGTGAAATGGCGCTGCATCTTGAGAGCGCGTGCAAGGCGGTGCGTCGTGGGGTGGAGCGTGTGCATTTGGTGGATCGGCGCACGCAAGGCGCACTGATTCAGGAATTGTATAGTCGCTCGGGGCACGGAACCTTGCTGACCGCCGAGTCGTTGGAAAAAATGCGCCGCGCCAGCATCGACGATGTGGCGGGTATTTTGGAGTTGATTCGCCCCTTGGAAGAAGAGGGCGTATTGGTGCGTCGCCCGCGTGAGCAGCTTGAGCTGGAGATTGATCGCTATTGGGTGGTTGAGTTGGATGGGCAGATTATCGCCACCGCTGCGCTGCATTACTTTATCGAAGCGCGAGTGGCTGAGTTGGCCTGCCTTGCGGTGAACGCGCACTATCGACGCGGCGGGCGTGCTTCGCGTTTGCTGGCTCGCCTAGAAGTCGAAGCACGGCAACGGGGTATGCAGACGCTTTTTATCCTAACGACGCATACGTCGCATTGGTTTATCGAACATGGTTTTGTCGCGGCACACGTCAACGATTTACCGGTGGAACGTCAGGCCATGTACAACGCACAGCGCAAATCGAAAGTATTTATTAAGGCGTTGGACGCGAAGCATCGTGCTGTGGCGCTCTAAACGATGCCTGCTGAGCTGAATCTATGGGTATGAGCCAGGGGGCGCAGACCACGACTCTTGTGGTGGAGGACGCTCAGTTTTTGGATGATGCGGAAGTCTTGGCAAGACAAATAGGCATCAAGCGCGTGGATGTTCGTCCAAACTCAGGCATGGCGTTGTCTTTAGGTTTCAATGGCTTAAGCCTGCAAGATTGTGATTCCCCGCGTGATGAGCCCTTGCGTGTCGATTTTACGGGCGGCGCGCTTGGCTTTAGGCAGCGTGCCGGTTTTCGGCGTGATGAATTGTTGGCGCGTGCGGTGGGTATCAAGGGTCATCCTTTGCCACGCGTGCTGGATGCAACCGCAGGTTTGGGGCGCGATGCGTTCATGTTGGCAAGTCTTGGGTGCGAGGTGGTGCTGTGTGAGCGTCATCCGGTGGTTCATGCGCTGCTTGCTGATGGTTTGCGGCGTGGGCATGAGGATGGGCTTGCAGCGTTGTCGCGTATGCGTTTGTGCCCTGAGGATGCAGCCGTGCATTTGGCGGCTGCGGCAAGCGCGGGTGCGTATGATGTGATTGTGCTCGATCCCATGTTTCCTGAGCGCATGAAGTCGGCCTTGGTGAAAAAGCCGATGCGCATGTTTCATGCTCTGGTGGGCGCCGATGAGGATGCGGCTGGATTGCTTGAGTTAGCTTTGAGCTGCGCCTTGCGCCGAGTGGTGGTCAAACGCCCCTTGCACGCCGAACATCTCGGTGGGCGCGTGCCGAGTTTGGACTACCGGGGCAAGGCGGTGCGTTTTGATGTGTATATGACCAAGAACATCTTCTGAGTTGCGAGTTGTAGGGTAGATAAACGTCGCGCATCCACCTTGTCGCCCTTGGTGGATGCTACCGTGCTAAGAACCTTAGGACTTACGCAAAACCGTGGATTTAGCTCCCTCTCCCCTCGCGGGAGAGGGTTGGGGAGAGGGGGAAATTTTAGCCAGAACATAGGCTTGCGCCACAACCCCACCCTCTCCCCAGCCCTCCCCCATCAAGGGGGAGGGGTAAAACCGCCATTCTGCGTAAATCCTAAACCTGTTCAAAGTCTCGCTAAGCGGCTCAAAAATCAACCTCGATGCTCTCGTAGCCCGGGTGCCAACCCGGGGCAGCTTTACGCATCGGCACGGCTTCCCCGGATTCTCGCTGCGCTTTATCCGGGCTACAGGGTCAAAAAGACTTTGAACAAGCTCTAAGACTACCGTGCTAAGACTTAGCGTTTGCGCCTGCTGGAGCAACTTCTGGGCTGCGTTCAGTCAGCCATATCAATAATTCGTAATAGCTGCGAATGCTGTCCACATAGTGGAGAGCGAGTTTTCTGCGTTGACGCGTAAAGCTGCTGCCTTCATTTTCCAGTAACAGCGAGTCTTTGAAATCTTGCCAATGCAAAACCTCTTTAGGATGCTTGCGTTGATGATTGCGAACAGCGCTAAGTACAGTGCCAATACCAATGTTGTAGGCCGCAAGAGCGAACCAAGGCCGATCATTGGGTGGAATCGTGCGCGGAAGCTGTTGGTCGAGCAATTTGAGATAGCGTGCCGCACCGTCAATGCTTGAGAGTGGGTCGTGCGGGTTGATGCCCATTTTTTGTGCAGTGCTGGCGGTAAACTGCATCATGCCTCGCACGCCCTCAGGCGAAACCACCGAAGGTTCCCATTTCGACTCTTGATAACCGGTTGCGGCTAAAAGTCGCCAGTCGATGCTGTGGCGTTGTCCAGCGCGCACAAAATGCGCGCGATATTCGGGTAATTGGTAGCGTACCGCACGCAAGAATTGGCGCGAACCATCGGGGTCGAGGGTATCTAAGTAGTCAAAATAACCGTCAATAATGCGTTCAAGCTCGCCGCTTTGTTTGAGTGTGTTGATAAAATCTTCGGCTGCTTGCACGAAGCTATCGTTGTCGCGGCCTTTGCAATGTCGCTCTTGTGTGTCCTGGGCGCACATGGTGGTTGAGGTGGAAAAAACCCACGCGTAGTCTTTCGGCTCGCCAATATCGAGCGCTAACTTGACTTCAGGAAAGCGCATTTGCGCCCAGTGCGCCATGGAAGAATCAATCAGCACATAGTCCAGTTCCTTGTTAGCCAATTTAGCGACCAGCTCCATGCCTGATGCGGCAGTAAGCGATTGCGTCCCGATCTCTGGGTGTTGCCTGCTGATGGAGTGCGCGGTCTCGGCGTGACCGCTGTTGGCCACAACGCTAATCATAGCATTGTCAATGTCGTCTAATTTCTTTGGCTTTTCGCCATCCTCACGCATGAGAAGTTGTTGGCGTAACTGCAAATAACTGCTGCCAAAGCGAAATTCAGGGAACTGAGCTGGACTGCGAATGAGCCCCGCAGCAGCCATATCCACCTGACCTGTGCGGAGTAATTCGTGAATTGAGGAAATTGAGTCGGCAAGCACAAACTCGACTTTTACGCCTAGACTCGCCGCAAATAGGCTACAAAGATCAGCCTCCAATCCGCTAATTGCACCTTCTTCATTCTTAAAATAGGTCAACGGCCCTTCGCGCGTGGCTACGCGCAACACACCCTTATCAAGAATAGCTTCAAGTTGTGAGGGAGCAAATTGTGCGGAATCCTCGGACAAAACAACAGGCGGCCGATTGAAACTGAAGATGAGCCAAATCGTTGGCAATACAAATAAAATTAATAGGCCGAACGGTGCGAAGGAGCAGCCCAATGTAAGTTTGTGGTTGGTTTTAGCTGTCAATAGGATTTCCGTGAAAGCATGTTGAGCAGGAACTCTAATTATTACCCCATAAAAACCAGTTGAAAATGTAGCATCGGTGAAGCTAAAAGTAACCTTGGAGCGATGTATTGGTTGCGACACCCGCCCTAGTTTGCTATCCGAGCTACATGAGCAATTTGAGGTCGTTTTCTACCCACATTCAGAGGGGCTTGCGTTAAACAAGTTCCCTTATGGCTATAGCCCATGTTTAAGGATGCTCTGATTCACTCAACGCAT
>JBFXGB010000103.1:0-5489 GCA_050178405.1 Halothiobacillaceae bacterium | reverse complement strand
AAACTACGCCATCCTTCGCGTTCCGAACTGCTACGCAGCTTCCTCGAAGCCGAACGCTAGCCCCACGCCAACCCGAAAACAAGTTTTCGGGCCCATAGCACAACGGTTAGTGCAGAGGACTCATAATCCTTTGGTTGCAGGTTCGAATCCCGCTGGGCCCACCATATAAATTAAGTACTTAGCTCATTTTTCGCTGTTGTACTTTTGAGAATTGTCAACAAACTGTCAACGGTGAAATATGCGCGCCTATTTTTTGGCTATCTTGACCCTCTTGGGTCTTGGTTTTGGTGCTTATTACTTTTATGTTCGTTCAGGTGCTGCTTATTTAGTCACTCTTGCATCTGTTAAGCCCCATGTACCTGCTCAACCTTCAACCTATCAGCCTGTTCAGCCTGCAAACTCTTCACCACCTGCAACACGTTTAGATGCTGCTTCCCAAGCTACTGCTATTCTCATGCAAGGTGTTGAACGCACTGTTCCCCAATGGGAAACAACCCACCCAAAGTCAAAAGCTGCATGCCTCCAAGTCTCCGGTGGTGCTCTTAACCCTGCCTTTGTTCGTTGTCATTACGGTATTCAAGAACTCGTCACCTATGATTCAAAGGGAAACAGGAAAGTTATACAGGAACGCTCTATTCCTGCCCCCGGAATTCCTCGATAGGATTCAACCTTAAAACCTCATCCAAGTGATCGGGTGCCATGTGCGCATATCGCATAGTCATCTGCAAAGATTGATACCCTAGTACCTTCTGCAATGTAAGGATATTTCCCCCGTTCTGCATAAAATAAGATGCGAATTTGCGCTGTAAAACATGGGTCAACTGCCTGTCGGCTAGCACTTCCCCGTGCGTTTGATCGCCATCCTGAACTGGCTATAACTATCAACGAAAATTCTTCCATGCCTTCCCTCAATCAACCCGAATAATTCCTTGCTGATTGCTATCATCCTTACCTTCCCCGTTTTGTCCCGCTAAACGTTACACGGTAGGATGATTACTTTCTCCCGTCTAAGGCTCCCCGCTACGCACCAACGTGCCCCAGCAAATTTTAACAATAGTTCATCAGGGCATCACATCCGCTTCATGTGCACCGATGACCATCACGCCGTCAGCTTCGACGCGCGCATTGCGCGGCAGGCTGGCGACGCCCACGGCGGCGCGGGCGGGATAGGGTTGCTGAAAATACTCGGCCATGAGGGTGTTCACGGCGGCAAAATTGGCAAGATCAGTTAAATACACATTCAGCTTGGCAATATCACTGAGCGTACCACCTGCGGCTTCGCATACGGCGCGTAGGTTTTGAAATACTTGATGAATTTCGGCTTCAATGCTTTCTTGCACCATGTTCATGGTGGCGGGGTGCAAGGCGATTTGCCCGGAAAGATAGACGGTTTCGCCTACGCGCACGGCTTGTGAGTAGGTGCCGATTGCTTGCGGGGCTTGGTTGGTTTGGATGGTGGTGCGGCTCATGGTCAATATCTCCTTGGGGTTGGTTTCTGAAATTCTGGCTGGCATTTTGGGCATAGATGCGCCGAGCTTGGCCGCTCGTCGATTAGGTACGCCAAACCTTGAGCACGCCCTGTTCACGCTTGAGGCGACGGATAATCTGGGCTAGCTGCAGGCGGTTGCTCACACGGATAAGGATGGTGATGACGGTAATGTTTTGATCGCGATCATCAAAACTCACGTTGTCAATATCTGCACCGGTTTCTGCAATCGTTCCGGCAATGCGTGCAAGGCCACCGCGCAGGTTTTTGGCGTTCAGCGCAATTTCAGCCTGATAGCCCCCTGTCACATCAAGCGCCCACTCGACGGGCATGATATTTTCCGGACGCGAGGCCAATTCAACCGCATTGCCACATTGCCGACGGTGCACCACCACGCCACGACCGGTGCTGACAAAACCGATAATCGGGTCGCCCGGAATCGGGTGACAGCATTTGGCAAAACTAACCACCATGCCTTCGGAGCCTCGCAGAATCAGGGGAGCACTGGCTTGTCCATGCGCCGACTGCGAGCCCGCTTCACCCTCACCCATTTTGGCACTCAGACATAAGGCCACCATGGAGGCCATGCGATTGCCTAAGCCGATCTCACGCAGCAACTCGTTCAATGTGGTTTGGTAATGCCCTTGAATGCAATGCGCCACGCGATCGCTATCAATCTCTGCCAAAACCAAGTGATGTGGCTCTAAGGCTTTATCCAGCAGGCGTGCGCCCAGTTGCACGGCTTCATCTTCATGCAAGCCTTTGAGGAAGGCACGAATATGGGTGCGCGCCTTGGCGGTGACGGCGAAATTGAGCCAATTGGGACTGGGCGCTGTGCCCGGGGCGGTAATGATTTCGATAGTCTGACCATTGCGCAGAACGCTGGAGAGCGGCGCAAATTGGCGGTCAATTTTGCACGCCACGCAACTATTGCCGACATCGGTGTGCACCGCATAGGCAAAATCAATCGGCGTGGAGCGGCGCGGCAGCTCCATAATCTCGCCCATGGGGGTGAAGACATAGACTTCATCGGGGAATAAATCGCCCTTGACGCTTTCTAAAAACTCCTGCGGATTGCCCGCTTGGCGCTGAATATCGAGCAGCTCGCGCAGCCATTCACGCGCGCGGGCTTGGGTTGCGCCAGTGGCATCCCCTTTGGCTTTGTAGAGCCAATGCGCCGCAATACCGCTTTCAGCGAATTGGTGCATTTCCCGAGTGCGAATTTGCACTTCCAGCGGAATGCCATGCGGCCCAAAGAGCACGGTGTGCAATGATTGGTAGCCGTTGGCCTTGGGAATGGCGACATAGTCTTTGAAGCGCCCCGGCAGGGGTTTGTAGAGATTGTGCGCTAGCCCCAAGAGCCGATACACATTGTCCACATTATCGGTGACGATGCGCACCGCAAAGACATCAAACACTTCCTCGAAAGACAGGCGCTTTTGCACCATTTTGCGATAGATGCTGTACAGGCGTTTTTCCCGTGTCTGCACTTCGGCCTGCATACCCTCTTCTTCAAGCCTTGCATTAAAAGCATCTTCAATGGTGCGCATAATTTCACGCCGGTTGCCGCGCACCTTGCGCAAAGCATTTTCCAGCACGCAGGAACGAATGGGATACATCGCCTGGAAGCCGAGCGCTTCCAGCTCGTATCGTAACTGATTTAAGCCTAGGCGATTGGCAATCGGCGTGTAGATTTCTAGCGTTTCACGCGCAATCCGCCGGCGCTTGTCCGGGCGCATCACCCCAAGAGTGCGCATATTGTGCAAACGGTCGGCGAGCTTGATCAGAATAACGCGCACATCCTCGACCATCGCCATCATCATTTTGCGGAAGTTGGCTGCCTGCTGTTCGGCCTTGGACTTAAAGCGAATCTGGTTGAGCTTGCTTACACCCTCGACCAAGTGCGCAACCTCTGCACCATACTCGGCCAAAATATACTCGTGCCCGGTCGGCGTATCTTCGATCACATCATGCAGCAAGGCCGCAATGATGGTTTTTTCGTCCATACGCAAATTAGCCAAAATACCCGCCACCGCCACGGGGTGGGTGATATACGGCTCGCCAGAAACCCGCGTCTGCCCCTCGTGCGTTTGCGCGGCGAACGCATACGCCTGCGCAATGCGCTCAATCATCTCGGCATCAAGATACTCGACCAAGGCTTTGGCCAGTGGCTCAAAAATAACATCCCCAGCTGCAGGCGCACTGGGTACGCCCGCTGCAGGGGATGTTAAGTCTGGTATGGCAGGCACAAGCGGCACGGTGTCCATCACCTCACCCGCATGGATGCTTAAACGTCGTCGCTACTGGCCGCGCGGCGAGGCGTGGGAGCGTCATCGTCTTCACCACGGAATTCGTTGAGCTCATCCCGAATTTCAAAATCCGCAATACGCGTGCGCACGGGCTGATGGACATGCACCTCGTCCAACACCGCTTGCGTGACCTTGCCTGCGGCAATTTCGCGCAAGGCAATTACGGTGGGCTTATCATCTTCCGGGTCAACCAGCGGCTGCGCGCCAGCTTCGATCTGGCGAGCGCGCTTGGCCGCCATGACCACCAGTTGAAAGCGGTTGCCCACATCTTTCAGGCAGTCTTCAATTGTTACGCGTGCCATATCTATTCTCCCCTCGTCAATTCATTTGAACCGCGCATTGTATAGAAGATGAGGTGCATTAAGCCAGCAAGTCTTTGATTAACCTTGCATGGCGCGCGGAGGAACGCGCCTGACGCGAACGATTGGCGCGAAAAATGCACGCCAACTCGCGCAAAGCTTCTTCAAACACGTCGTTAATCACCAAAAAATCGAATTCGGCATAGTGCTGCATTTCATTGATTGCATCGCGCATCCGCCGCGCAATGATTTGATCATCGTCCTGCCCACGCCCGCGCAAACGGCTTTCCAGCGCTTCACGCGCAGGTGGCAAAATAAAAATCCCCAAGGCTTCGGGGAATGCGGCGCGCACCTGCTGCGCGCCTTGCCAATCAATCTCCAGGATCACATCCTGGCCTGCGGCAAGATTCCCCTCGACGGAAGTTTTTGCCGTGCCATAAAAATTATCAAACACGCGCGCATGCTCCAAGAACTCACCTGCAGCCACCATGCGCTCAAAATGCGCATGATCAACAAAGTGGTAATGCACGCCGTCTTCCTCGCCCGAGCGTGCGGCGCGCGTGGTATGCGACACCGACACCGCAATCCCCGGCAAATGCTCATGCAACGCCTTGACTAGGCTGGTTTTGCCAGCCCCAGAGGGTGCCGCGATAATATATAACTGTCCGCGCATGGATTTAGCCTCAAAATTCAAATCATCAAAAAGTACGAGCGCCGATGCGCGCCTGAATTAGTACGTCACCCGAGGGGTGCCATCTGCTCCGCGCATAACCCGCACACGATCTCCCGCACGAAACGCAACATCCGCAGGCTGCACCACCTTAATATCCGCGCCATCCTCCAAGCGCACCACGAGCTCCACCCCCATAGGCTTGGGTGCAAGCATCGCCGTCATCGTCTGTGCAAGCCCTTCAGAAGCAGCCTTGTTTTCTGCTCCTCGTCCATAAGGCGGTGTCGCGCGCTCCATCACAACCTGACGCACAGACTCAACCTTACCAAAACGAGCTCCCTTGTCCGTGAGCTGACTGCTTGGCTGCATGAAACTATCCTTTTTAGCCCCATCACGCGGTGGCGCATCCACCGCACAACCCGCAAGTAATGCAAGCGCACAAACCAAACCCATTTTGCGCCAGTCGCAACTTAAGCACCGCATCTTCATTCGCCTAAAAATTTATCCTGCCGAAGTATACCGTAGCGAACCATTCACCCCACGCTTGCCTTCATTCGAACACACATTGTATTCATGGTGTGTTTTAGCGCAGAATGCAACGAATTGTGTACGGTTAGATGAATATGACGGCACTTAACGTCTTTGAACACCCTCTTAATGAGCGTATGCGCGCGTTGGTTCGCGTCTACGAGCTTTTTTATCGTGCGCAGCATTTTCTTTCCGCA
>JBFXGB010000102.1:0-5543 GCA_050178405.1 Halothiobacillaceae bacterium | reverse complement strand
AATTCCCTATGGCCTACTTATAAGTTTTGACTTGTTAATTCTGGGGTCATAAGACCGGGCAGTGTTATCATCAGCGGTTAATGATATACCTTGGCTAGGCAATGCAGGAGACCGGTCATGTCCGAGCAAAAAATTAAAGTGGTGCATGAAAACGAAGAGACCTTGTACCAAAAGCGCGAGCCGATCCACCCGAGATCAATTAAAGGTGTCTTCCGAAACTTTAAGTCATCCATGCTGCTTTTGGCCTTTGCGGTGTTCTATTTTCTGCCTTGGGTGCGTTGGGATCACGGTGGTAGCGTCACCCAAGCGGTGCTCTACGATTTACCCAACCGCCGCTTTTATATTTTCGATTTAATTGTGCATCCGCAAGATATTTACTGGCTTGCAGGCGCCTTGATTATTTTTGCTTGGCTGCTGTTTTTTGCCACCAGCGTGGTTGGGCGGGCGTTCTGCGGCTATTTCTGTTTCCAAACGCTGTGGACCGATGCGTTTATGTTTATTGAACGCTGGATTCAAGGCGACCGTCCCGCGCAAATCAAGCTCGACAAAATGCCGTGGAATGCGCAAAAGCTAACGCGCAAAGGTCTGACTTGGCTCGCATGGCTGCTGGTTGCATGGTGGACAGGCTTTACCTTTACCGCCTATTGGGTGGATGCGCCCACGCTTTTTGTTGAGTTTTTCCAAGGCACTGCGCCCAAGCCCGCGTACTTCACCATCGGCTTGCTGACGGTAATTACCTTTGTCGTCGCAGGTTTTGTGCGCGAGCAAGTGTGCTTTTACATGTGCCCCTATGCTCGCTTTCAGGCGGTAATGTTCGATAAGGAAACATTGATTCCAACCTACGATTATCCTCGCGGCGAAGGCGAACAAGGCCGCACTCACCTCGCACGCGGTCTAAAAACCCAAGAAGAACGCAAATCCAGCGGTCATGGCGATTGCATTGATTGCGGCCTGTGCGTGCAGGTTTGCCCGACAGGGATTGATATTCGTGACGGCCTGCAAATTGGCTGTATCAACTGCGGCCTGTGCATTGATGCCTGCGACGAAATTATGGACAAACAAGGCTGGCAACGTGGCCTTATTCGCTATGCCTCAGAAAACGAAATTGAAACGGGCACCAAGCCAAAAATCTTGAAACCGAAAACCATTGGCTATGGCCTTGCCATTTTGGTGGCCGCTGGCTTGCTTACATGGAGTATCTTTAATCAAGCCAAAATGGATTTCAGCGTCGCCCAAGTGCGTAGTCCGCTTGCGGTATTGATGAGTGATGGACGCGTACAAAATAGCTACGAAGTCAAAATCAACAACAAACTCACCCGCCCACTGCGCTTGGACATGAGTTTGCGCGACCTACCCAAAGGCGAGCTTGAAATTGCAGGCACGCAAAAAGAAATCGTGGTGCCGACAGATGGCTACATCAACCTGTTAGTGCGCGTAAAACAACCACTGACCACACGCGGTGCGCAGCAGCGTTTTGAGTTTGTACTCACCGATAAAGATGGCGAGATTCCGCCGGCTGCCATGTCCACCACCTTCAATATGCCAAGGTAAACCATGAATTTATTGCTTAGTCTGGCCATTGGCCTTGTGCTGATTGTGTTGGTTTTTTTGGGTCTAAATCGTGGCTTGCGCCTTCCTGGGCGACAGGCTGCGGTTATTACAGCGATTTTGACCTTGGGCTTTTATCTGCCCTACGCACTGCTGAATTGGGAAGGGAGTGATGTGCTCGCCATTCACTTGGCGGTGTATTTAATGACGGTGTTTGTGCTTGGGCTACTCACTTTTCAGCGTGAACAAAAACTCCCGCCAAGTGGCCGTAGTTTCCGCTGGGGGCCGGGGATGATTATCGGTTTTTTCGCCGTCATCATTGCCATGGATGCAATGTTTGTCACCTTGGCAACCAGTGGCATGGGCGGGCGCGTGGCAGAAATTTTATTACCTAAACCACGCCATGCAGAAACCGTCAGCTCGCACTTTCCCGGTGTGATTTCGCACGATTTCCAGAAAAAAGAAGCCCTTTATAATGAATATCTCCACCAAGTCGAAAAACAAAAAGAGCGTGGCTGGCAGGTGCAGTATGGCTGGGTGGGCAATGCCATCGTGCATCAAGCAAGCGTTTTTCAAGTGCAAGCGCGTGATAAACAGGGCGAGGCCATTGTGGATGCGAAAGTCGTAGCCAGCTTTTTACGCCCTTCCGACAAAACCAAAGACTTTAATCTGAGCCTTCCAGAAGTTGAACCCGGCGTGTATCGCATTGAACTTATGCCCCCCCTGCCGGGGCTTTGGCAAGTGGTCATCGTGGTGCAACGCGGGGATGATGTGCATGAAGTGCGGGCTTCGACCGACGTGCTAAGTGCCGCACCGCAAGCAAGCGCGCCATAATCAGCATCCATGACCCAAGCCGATAAAGTCTTTACGCCAAGCCAAGACAAGCAGACGGCTAGCGAGCAGCACTGTTTTCACTGCGGCTTACCCGTTCCTCCGGCCGCAAGCTACCGCGTGCGTGTGCTAGGCGAAGAGCGCCCCATGTGCTGCCCCGGCTGCAAAGCCGTCGCCGAAGCGATTGTTGAAGGCGGCATGGAAGACTATTACCGCTATCGCACCGAAGCCTCGCCACAAGGGCATGAGCTGGTGCCGCGTGAACTCGAAAGCCTGCGCCTGTATGACCGTGAAGCCCTGCAAAAAAGCTTTGTTACCCGCGAGGGCGACCTACGTGAAGCGGCGCTGATTTTAGAAGGCATGACCTGCCCCGCGTGCGTGTGGCTCAACGAAAAACATGTGCGCGCCTTGCCGGGCGTGTTGGATTTTAATATCAATTACAGCACCCAACGCGCCCGTGTGCAGTGGGACGAGCGCCAGATTCACCTCAGCGACATCCTACAAGCCATTATTGCCCTAGGTTACAACGCGCATCCGTTCGACGCGGGAAGGCAAGAGGCCTCCGCCAAACGCGAGCGTACCGTGGCCTTGCGCCGGGTGGGTGTGGCGGGCTTGAGTATGATGCAGGTCATGATGCTCGCCATTGCCTTGTACTCTGGCGACTTTAGCGGCATGGACGAAGCCTTGCGCAACTACCTGCGTTGGGCGAGCCTGCTTCTGACCCTGCCCGTGATGTTTTATAGCGCCTCCGGTTTTTTTATCTCTGCTTGGCGTGAGCTGAAAATCAAACGCTTGGGCATGGATTTACCCATTAGCCTGACCTTGGGCTTGAGCTTTATCGCCAGTGTGTGGGCAACGGTTACCCAAAGCGGTGAAGTATATTTTGATACCGTGACCATGTTTGTGTTTTTTCTACTCACTGGGCGTTACTTGGAAATGGTGGCGCGTCACAAAGCCTCTGCTGCCGCTGATGCACTGGTTAAATTACTGCCGACCATTGCCGCGCGCATTAATGAAAAAGGCGAGGAGGACATGGTTCCGGTGATTGAATTATGCACGGGCGATCTCGTGCGCGTGCGACCCGGCGAGAGCGTGCCCGCCGATGGTGTCATTATCGAAGGCCGCAGCAGCGTGGATGAATCCTTGCTCACCGGCGAAAGCCTGCCCAGCGGGCGCGGCGTGGGCGATGCGCTGATTGGCGGCTCAGTCAACGTCGAAAGTCCCTTGCTCATGCGCGTAGAAAAAGTGGGCGCGGACACGATGCTGTCTTCGATTTTGCGCCTGCTCGACCGCGCTCATGCCGAAAAACCGCGTATCGGTGAAATTGCCGACCGTGCGGCGCAGTGGTTTGTCTTAGGCTTGCTGATTGTGAGCGTGCTGGTTGGGGCGTGGTGGTGGGCTCATGAGCCAGCGCGTGCGTTTTGGATTGTGATTTCCTTGCTGGCAATTACCTGCCCGTGCGCGCTTGGCCTTGCCACTCCAGCGGCACTGACCGCCGCCACCGGCCATTTAACGCGCCTGGGTCTTTTGGTGACACGCGGCCATGCGCTAGAAACTCTCGCTAAGGTCAATCATGTGGTGTTCGATAAAACCGGCACACTCACTTACGGCAAACTCACTTTGGACAAAATCCTGCCTGTTGAGGGTTCGGGTTTTAACGTGCAGCAGGTTTTGCAACACGCCGCTGCCCTAGAGCGTGCCTCAGAACACCCCGTGGCTAAGGCCATTCTGGCGCAAGCCCCTGAAGGCATTGCCGCAGAATCCATCACCGCCCTGCCCGGCCAAGGCATTGAAGGCTGGATAGACGGGCGACGCTACCGCCTTGGTCATGCTGATTTTGCCATGGGGCTTAGTCAGAAAATCTCACCTGCCGCGCCTGAAGCCAGCGGAACCTTGGTGCTACTTGCCGATGAACACCAAGCTCTCGGCTGGCTGGTGCTACGCGACCAAGCGCGTGACGAAGCCCACGAGGTCATTATGGAGCTCCAGTCACGCGGCATCAAAACCAGTTTACTCAGTGGCGACCGCCCCGCCGAAGCCGAGCGTATGGGCAAAAGCTTGGGTATCACGCATATTTTTGGCGGCCTGCACCCGCAAGACAAGCTCGAACACCTGCGCCGTTTTCAAGCGGATGGCGATATCGTGCTCATGGTTGGAGACGGCGTGAACGATGCGCCCGTACTCGCCGGCGCGCAGGTATCCTTAGCCATGGGCGGCGGCACGCAGCTTGCCCAATCCAGTGCCGATATGATTTTGCTTTCGGAAAACTTGCACCACATTCCAGCGAGCTTGAACGTGGCGCGGCGTACCATGCGCATTATTCACGAAAACCTTATCTGGGCTTTGGGTTACAACATCATTGCCATCCCCGCCGCCGCCGCTGGCTTTGTCCCGCCGTGGCTTGCCGCCATTGGCATGTCATTAAGCTCGCTTGTGGTCGTATTAAATGCTTTGCGCTTGCGCCGTGCTTAAACCCAGCGTAACGTGCCGCTTATTGACGGAGTAGATGTGTGGATATTCTGTATCTTTTGATTCCCTTAAGTATGATTGTGGCAGGGCTGTTGATTTGGGGGGTGATTTGGTCCGTGCGTAGCGGCCAATACGACGACCCCGACGGCAATGCACACCGCATTCTGATGGACGACGACGACCCACGCATTCCACGCAATACCGCAAACGATACGAGCAAACATTAACGTACTTACACATGCACTGGCACGTTCATTTAAGCGGACGTACAATGCAGACAACTCTTCAATTAACCTTTGCTAGGAGATTGCAACATGCACCTGTTTAACTTCGACAACTTCGCCCTCACCTTCGTATTCGGATTGATTATTTTTGCTTGGCTGACTTTTTTAGGTGTGATTCTTTCTTAATCGTAAAAATGATTGGCATAAAAAAACCCGCAAATAGCGGGTTTTTTTGTGGGTGTTCATCGTCATTGCGAGGCGACGCCGTGGCCATCCACGGGGCTGCAGTTGCGGCTTTGGATTGCTTCGGCTTCGCCTCGCAATGACGTATCAATCAGCGTCTTAAAAGTAGGACTTATGCAGAACTTGGATTTAGCCCCCTCTCCCCTTGTGGGAGAGGGTTGGTGAGAGGGGTACAACCTTCGCTAGAACATAGACTTTCGCTAACTTCATCAACCTCTCCCCAACCCA
>JBFXGB010000101.1:0-5712 GCA_050178405.1 Halothiobacillaceae bacterium | reverse complement strand
CTCTTGGTCAAGCTGTACGAAGACATCGTGTAGTTCGATGAAATCACCCTCTCGCACCGCTACCCCACGCGCATCAATGGGCATTACGTGATTGACCCCTCACCGATTCCGCGCTGGGACGTACCCAAAATGCACCAAAGCCCCGCGCTAATTCTGCTCGGCGCCGGGCGTGAGAAAAAAATCTACGCCGTGCCACCCTACACCGTTGCCGAACCGCTGGCTTTTGAAGATGTCGTGTTCCGCGTCGAAAACTTCAACAATCCCGCGACTGGACAACGCCGCGTATGCGAACGCTGCGGCGCAGACGACAGCTTTTTGGATGAATTTATTGACGCCAAAAGCGGTGAAAAAGTCTATCAATGCTCCGATAGCGATTATTGCGATAGCCGCATGGCTCATGCGGAGGGCAAGCCATGCTAGTTCTCGCCCTCAATGCGTTGCGCATCATCCGCAAACAAGCTGGGCAAATCACGCGCGCCGTGCAGCACGCGGATGACTTGAATCTCGTGCGGATGCGGCAGGTAAAACAGCACATAGCGCTCAAATTGCTTGAGCGGCACCATGCGCAGCCCCTGCAACCTGGGATGCTGATAGCTGCGCAAAGCCCCCATGAGCGGAAAATCACTCAGCAAGGCGAAACTGTGCTGCAACTGGCGCACAAACTTTTGCGCAAGTTTGGGGCTTTCCGCCTTCAAGCCATCCACAATGCCCACAATATCGGCCTCGGCTTGCGGGCGGATGGTCATCGGCACGCTCATTTACAGCCCCGCCCGCGCCTGCAATTTTTGCCAAAAAGCCTCATCCACCGGTTGCGCCTCGCCCGAGGCCAAACCCGCAAGCAACAAAGCCTCCAGCCGCGCCTCGGCCGCTCGCTCTTTATCGGCGCGAATCAGGCTGCGCACATAGTCGCTGGCATTACTAAATCCGGATGTTTCAACGCGCTCTTGCACAAAATCACGCAAAGCATCGTTCAAAGAAATGTTCATCGTGGCCATGGTTTGACTCCAAAAATATACACACTCTTGATTATGGCAAACTTTGCCAAGGAGAACCAGCATGGATAAAATTTTAGAAGTACGCGGCCTCTCCAAAATCTTTGGCAAAGGCTGCCCCAAGTGTTTTGAGAGCACAGGCCCTGAGTTCGACACCAACATCTGCCCGCATTGCGGCTCGGTGGTGGCGGCGCATGATCTCTCATTTGATCTCTACAAAGGCGAAATTTTAGGCATTATGGGCGAGTCCGGTTCGGGCAAATCCACCGCCGTAAAAAACTTGTATTTCGACCAAATGCCCACCCACGGCGAAGCGATTTTTTTCGACGACGATCGGCAGTGGGATTTGTTCCAACTCAACGCCGCCGAGCGCCGCTGGCTACGCAATCATCGCTACGGCATGGTGTATCAAAACCCCAATCTTGGCCTGAATTTTGGCATTAGCTCCGGCGGCAATATTGCCGAACGCTTGCTGATGAGCGGCTTGGCGCATTACGGTCAAATCCGCGAGCGCGCACGCGAATTGCTGCGCCGTACCGAAGTGATGATTGAGCGCATGGACGAAAAACCCGGCGCATTCTCCGGCGGAATGCAGCAGCGCGTGCAGATTGCCAAGGCGCTCGCCACCCAACCGCCGTTGCTGTATCTCGATGAAGTCACCACCGGTTTGGATTTGTCCGTGCAAGCCGCGATTCTCGATTTAATCTTAGAGATTCAACGCGAACAGAATACCGCCATGATTGTCGTGACCCACGATTTAGGCGTGGTGCGCTTGCTCTCTAGCCGCGTGCTGGTGATGAAATATGGCCGCGTGATTGAATCCGGCTTGACCGATCAGATTCTGGAAGACCCGCAACATCCGTACACGCAACGCCTTGTTGCCTCGGCTTTATAAGTCGTATTATTGAGTGATAACAACATGTTACAACCTATTTTAGAAGTCGAAGGGTTTAATAAAACCTTTATTAACCACGCGCAAGGCACAATCATTCCATCCTCGAACGATGTGAATTTCAAAGTCTTTCCTGGCCAACTCACAGCCTTGATTGGCCCGACCGGCACGGGTAAATCCTCCGTACTCAAAGGCGTGTATCGCAGCTATTTGCCATCTGCTGGGCGCATTGTGTTTCGCACGACGGCGGGCACGCAAATTGATTTGGCGCAAGCCTCCGAGCATCAAATTCTGGATTTACGCCGCGAAGAAATCGGCTTTGTAACCCAGTTTTTATACTGCCTGCCGCGACGTGGTGCGCAAGATGTGGTGGCCGAGCCGCTACTCAAACGCGGTATGGAGCAATCGGAAGCACGCACCCTAGCCTGCGCCTTGCTGGATGCACTCAATGTGCCCGAACGCCTATGGGCTGTGCCGCCTGCCACGTTTTCCGGCGGCGAAAAGCAGCGCGTGAACTTGGCGCGCGGCCTGATTTCGCGCCCGCGTTTATTGCTGCTGGATGAACCCACCGCCTCGCTCGACCCGCTGACCACCGACCGCGTCATTCAGCAACTCGAAGGCCTTAAAGCGCACGGGGTCGCCATGTTGGCGATTTTCCACCACCCAGAACTTGTGGAGCGCATTGCCGATAACGTGGTCACGCTCAAGCCGCCCGTTGCCGCCTAATTGCCCAATAAATTAAGGAAAAATCCCATGAAAACCTACCTGACCCACGCCCGCATCGTCACCCCGAAGGACACTTTAGACGATGCCGCGCTCGTGATTGAAAACGGCCTAATTGCCGCCATCAACCCCGAAACCGCGCCCAAGGATGCGCGTGAAATCGACCTGCAAGGCCGCTTGTTGTTGCCAGGTTTAGTTGATTTGCATTGCGACGCGCTGGAAAAAGAAATCGAACCCCGCCCCGGCGTGCATTTCCCGCTCGACTTTGCCATCAACAACGCCGACCGCCGCAATGCGCTCGCGGGCATCACCACGATATTCCACGCGCTCTCGTTTGCTAATGAAGAACTCGGCGTGCGCAACAACGCTTTTGCCGCCGAAATTGCCCGCGCCGTGCATCAAGAGCGCACGCATTTGTTGATGGACAACCGCGTGCATTGCCGTTACGAAGTCACCGATAGCGAAGCGCCTAGCCTGTTGCTCAAGCTTTTGGAGCACGATGAAATTCATCTGCTCTCGTTTATGGATCACACCCCAGGTCAAGGCCAATTCAAATCCGATGCGGCCTACCGCGAGTATCTCGCCAAATCATACAAAAAGAGCGATGCCGAAATCGACCAACTATTAGCCGAAAAACACGCTGCGGGCGCAGGCTCTGAAGCGCGGATGCGTTTACTTGCTGAAGCCGCACACGCTCGCGGTGTACAAGTTGCGAGCCACGACGACGACACCCCCGAAAAAGCAGCCTTTGTGCATGGCTTGGGCGCGACCATTTCTGAGTTCCCGATTAACCTTGAAACCGCGCAAGCCGCCCGCGCTTTAGGCATGGCAACCTTGTTTGGCGCGCCGAATATCCTGCGCGGGAAAAGCCAGTCGGGTTCGATGCGTGCCTTAGATGCGGTGTTAAACAACGTTGCCGATTGCTTGTGCGCCGACTACGCCCCCGCCGCCATGCTGCCCGCGTTGCTCAAACTCCCCGAATTGGCTGGCATATCACTGTCGCAAGCCATTGCGCTGGCAAGCCACAACCCCGCACGCGCCGCCGGACTGCATGATCGCGGTAGCATTGCAACCGGCTTGCGCGCCGACTTAATCGCCGTCTCCATGCAAAGCAGCACCGCACGCATTGAAGGCGTTTGGGTGCAAGGCGAGGCGCGGGTCATGATGCGCGGTTTGTGAGCTTAATAGGACATACGCAGGATACGGTTTAAGCCCCCTCTCCCCTCGCGGGAGAGGGCTGGGGAGAGGGGGTGAGAATTTAATCAAAATCATAGGCTTATGTCCGATTCCCCACCCTCTCCCCAACCCTCCCCCATCGAGGGGGAGGGGGTAAAACCGCCGTTTTGCATAAGCCCTTTAGGTACTAAAAATCATGCAAGGAACCCTGTTTTACGTCATCGGCGCATCCGGCGCAGGCAAAGACAGCCTGCTTAAGGCTGCGCGGGAGCAACTCGCCACTTCGCCTGTGGTGTTCGCGCATCGCTACATTACCCGCCCCGTGGAGCTTGCAGGCGAGAACCATATTCAACTCTCGCCGCAAGAATTTCACACGCGCAAACAGGCTGGCCTCTTTGCCATGCACTGGCATAGTCACGATCTGGATTATGGCCTTGGCATTGAAATTAACGCTTGGCTGGCCAAAGGCTTAAACGTGGTCATGAATGGCAGCCGCGCTTATTTACCAGAAGCGGCGAAACTCTACCCCGACAACCTTGTGCCCGTATTGGTGCGCGTGCCGCTCGAAGTTTTACGCGCACGGCTCGAAGCTCGCGGGCGCGAAACGTCCGCGCAAATTGACGAGCGCCTGAGCGGTGCGCTGGCTTTTGAACAGCTTACCCACCCGCGTTTAATCGTGATAAACAATGATCGCGCCCTGAGCGAAGCCAGCATGGAACTGGTTGAGGTACTGTGCCCATGAAATTCACCTTGCTAGGCACGGGCGCAGTCGGTGGCGTGCCGCTGTATGGCTGCGATTGCCCCGCCTGCCAGCGGGCGCGCACGATGACGGACTACATCCGCCGACCCGCCTCGGCGCTTTTGGAACATGCGGGCACACGCATTGCGATTGATGCGGGGCTTGTCGATTTCGGTCATCGCTTCCCAAGCTGCAGCCTGGATGCCCTGCTGCTCACGCATTATCATATGGATCATGTCGCGGGCTTGTTTGAAATCCGCTGGGGCAAAGGCGCAAGCCTTGCCGTGCATGGTCCCGTGGATGACAAGGGCTGTGACGACTTACACACGCATCACGGCATTCTGGATTTTTCCGCCACGCTGGAGCCTTTTCAGTGCTTTGAAATCAACGATGTACGCATCACTGCTCTGCCGCTGATTCACTCGCGCCCCACGCTCGGTTATTTTCTTGAAGTCGATGGCGCACGCATTGCCTATCTCACCGACACGGTGGATTTACCCGCCACCACGCTCGCCTTCCTGCAAACCCATCGCCCCGATGTGATGGTGCTCGATTGCAGCCACCCGCCAAGCGACACCCCGCGCCGTAATCACAACGACCTCAATCTTGCCCTGCAACTGCACAAAAGCATTGCGCCGCTCGAAACTTGGCTGACGCATATCGGCCATGACCTAGATGCCTGGTTCATGGCGCACCCCAACGCCCTGCCGCAAGGGATTGTACTTGCCCACGACGGCCAAATTTGGCACGGCCTCGTGCCGAACGACCATTGAGCGACTTTGCGCTGCATGCCTATCTTGCCATTGCGCTTTCCGTCGCCCTGCATGTCGGCTGGAATCTCATGGCGCGCCACGCCAAGCGCGAATGCGACCCGCTCTGGTGGGCGTTAGCTGCGCATAATGTCGGTGTAGCCCGGATGAAGCGCAGCGAGAATCCGGGGAAGCTGCGCCAATGCTCAAACCTGCCCCGGGTTGACACCCGGGCTACATAAGCACTTTGAAGCCCTTAAACCACCCGAATGCGCCGCATCTGCATCACACTGGCAAGCCAAGCTGCAAAAACACCCAATAAAAAACCTAGCGGCAACACCGCAACCAAAGCCAAGACCGGCATACTGCCTGAGGGCAAGCCAAAACCAACTCGCCCCATCGCTTCGCTAATTGCTTGCACGGCGAACATAGTCAAAAGCA
>JBFXGB010000100.1:0-5864 GCA_050178405.1 Halothiobacillaceae bacterium | reverse complement strand
GCAACTGGACAAGGATCATCCCGTTCTTCGACTACCCACCCGAAATTCGCAAGGTGATTTACACCACCAATGCCATCGAGTCGGTGAACATGAGCTTAAGAAAAGTCAGCAAAAATCGCGGCTCGTTTCCGAGCGACGATGCGGTTCTGAAACTATTTTATCTGGCGCTGGAAAATATCAGCAAAAAATGGACCATGCCCCCCGTTTTTTGAAAAATGCTGTAACCCGCATTCTGATAGGTGTTCCCAGCGTTTTTTTTGCTTTTTGGTCGGTGCTATGCCGTGTCTTGGTGTGCGCTATCCCGTGCCTTTAATTATTTGTCGAATAAGATGCCGTGCCTGGCTTGCTGTCGGCTTTTTGTTGACTTGTACAAGATCGCTACTGTCTATCTCCCATGTCCATTTCGTGGCCGCTTCCATTTTCGTTAATGCCTCACGCAGCTCTGCTCGGAAGTGTTTGACTTGTTTGGCTTCGCTGCCACTTAGACGATGTATCGTCTCGACCTTCATTGGGTAGGGCGCTGCGTGCGTGCTGTAAAAACCATGTAGCCACTGAGCTAACGGCTGTTTCTTGAGTGCTTGGCGTTGTTCCCACTCAACCTGAGTCCATCCGTTGGAGCCATACATTGCGGCAATTTTTGGATTTAACTCCATGACGTGATGCCCCGTTTCCTCGTCACGATACCAGTGGTGTATGAGCTGTCCGGCGTATGCTTTCTTTCCGTCTTGCATCTCAACAAGCGATGTCATGAGACGGCGAAGGGCTGATTTCAGCCACTCATGCTGACTCTTTCCAGTGCCGCGCCCGATCGCTTTCAGGAAGCCGTGTCCGGTAAATCGAATCTCCACACCAAGACCGCCAGTGCGTGCGAGGTGTAGGCATTGCTCCCATACGTCTAGGTCGGCTTGGTCAAGCTGTGGCCCGGTGTGCACCACGGTCACACCGTCAACACTCGCCTTCTTTCCCCCGTCTTGGTATGCACGCTTCCCGCGTCGTATTGCCCCAAAGAGGGCAGAACGCAGCACGCTATTCGGTACGCCACGCACCGGTTCAGGCCAAAGAGGTAACTGAACATTACTGATTTCATCTCGTTGCTCAGGCATCGCCATAAGCTCAACCGGACCGCGTTTGGCCAGTCCTTGCTTGCGCATTTCAAGTTCAAACATTTCCGAAGCTGTCGCCATATCGGCCTCCTATTGCCGAACACTCACCATTATTTCCAGTACACATTCCTACGATTGCCGATGCGCACGGCTTCGTCTTCGATGCTGGCAATGATGCGGTAGTCGCCCACGCGGTACTTCCTGAAGGTGCCAAGCCTGGAGCCCTTGAGGGCTTCGCCAATGCTGCGCGGATCATCGAGCAGAGATATACGCTTGCGCAGAAAAACCGTGCTTTTTTTCTAAAAAATCTAACCTTTCTAGGCTGTTCTTGTGACTCACAATCCAACAGAGACTGTGTTTTTCAAACTATTTCCACTGCTGGTGCCTCATAAACATCTGACAGACATTTGTGTTTTTATTAAATTACGTTTTTCTGTAATTCTGTAAAAGTAACTCTCTCACCTCGTCCGCAATCTTGCTTCCGCGCAAGGCGCACTGTGACTTGATTTCACGGTGTAAGCTGGCTGGTACATCAATCGTAAGTCGCTTCATGGGTTCAGGCTCGTCGCCAGTTTCCCTATGGTCAACCCACGCATCTGCCTCAACCTGCGCGCGCGCGGCGGATGGTTTTGCTCCGATAGAAATTCTTTTTGCGCTCATCGTGTCAACTCCAATAATTCATTTTTAACTGCTTCAATATCGGCAGCCGCTGCGCCATCAACGTCCACTTCATGAACAGCAAGACCTTGTGCAGCCGCCTCAGCAAAAATCACTCGCTGAATGATGCTCGATTTCAAAACAGGGATGGCATAAGACGAAAGTGCCTCACCAACGTCGCGGCCAATGGCCGTGTTTGCGATTTTACGATTAACCACAAACACGGCTTTAATGTTTTCTTTATATACGCGCGCCTCTTCAATGAGTTTCACCACTTCATCAGCCGCCCAAATGTCATAAGGGGAGGGCTGTACGGGTATGAGAACAACATCGGAAGCCATAATGGCCGATCTCGCCAAGTCAGTAACGCGTGGTGGTCCATTGATCACAACATGATCGTAGTCCTTGCCAATTTGAGCGATCTCTTTGTGAATGGTCGCTCGCGGTAAGCCCACTACGGAGAACAGGGGGTCTCTTTCACGCGCCGCTGCCCAATCCAAAGCACTGCCTTGGGGGTCGGCATCAATGAGCAGAACACGCGCCCCGTTACGCGCCAATGATGCTGCTAGATTCACGCTTAGGGTGGTTTTACCCACGCCACCTTTTTGGTTCAACATGCCGACAATCATTGCTTACTCTTTTACGATTAGTCGTTTTTATCAATTTACGTTAATTTACAAATAATGCAATTAACAACAAGCCAACCGTCTCAAAGTACGTCACTTGGTGGTATATTTTATAAATGACACGCGTGCTATTAACCAAGAGCTTCACCCGCTGGGCACGCAAGATCGGTTTAACAGATCAAGCCCTCTGCAATGCCGTCACCGAGATGCAGCAAGGACTTATCGACGCCGACCTCGGTGGTTATGTTGTGAAAAAGCGCGTTGCGTTGCCGGGACAAGGAAAACGCGGTGGCGCGAGAACGCTTGTAGCCACCCAATTAGCAAGTCGCTGGTTCTTCCTTTATGGGTTCAGCAAGAACGAACGCGCCAATATCGACAAGGACGAATTAAAGGTGCTTCAAGAGGTGGCAAAAGAATTACTGGCGCTTAGTGACGCAAACATTGCAATCGCCCTAGAGGCAGGTGAAATGACGGAGGTATGCCATGACAACGATCAAACGTAAGAGCCGCATTTTGAGCGAAATGCACGAAACCGCGCTTGGGTTGCACAGTGCGGGCATCATCAGCAAGCGGCGTATGAGCGAGTTTGACGCTCTGTGCCATTTGGATGTCCATGACATGCCGCCACCGCAGATTAAATTGCTGCGCGAACAAACCAATCTAAGCCAAGCTGTCTTTGCTGCCGTACTCAATACCAGCGTTTCAACGGTGCAAAAGTGGGAAGTCGGTGAAAAGAAGCCCAGCGGGCCGTCACTGAAACTTCTCAACCTGATTGAGCGCAAAGGTTTGGAGTCGGTACTTTAGACCACGAACATCACGAATTTACCTTGCCGCGTACTTATACAGCGTCGTCCTCGACACCCCGTACTTCTTCGCTACATCGGACACCTGAATCTGCGGGTCGGTCATCAGCGCTTTGACCTCACGCACCTGCTTGTCACTCAGTGCGGGTTTACGCCCGCCTGTGCGTCCCCGTGCTCGCGCTGCATCCAAGCCCGCCTTGGTGCGCTCACGAATAATGTTCCTCTCGAACTCGGCCAGCGCAGCAAACACATGAAAAGTCAGCTTGCCCGCCGCGCTGGTGGTGTCGATCTTCTCGGTCAGGCTTTCAAAGCCGATTCCGCGCTGTTCCAGTTCCGACACTATGCGCACCAAGTCGGATAACGACCGCCCCAGCCTGTCCAGTCGCCATACGACAAGAACATCGCCTGCCCGCAAGGCTTTAAGGCACTGTGCAAGTTCAGGACGAACCGCAGACTTACCCGATGCAGTTTCCTTGTACACCGTGTCACATCCCGACGTTGTGAGTGCATCCAGTTGCAGATCGAGCATCTGGTCATCTGTGGACACACGGGCATAGCCAATGCGGATCATGGTCGCATACCGACCATGCCAGACAGCTTGCCTCTCATCTCGGCAGCCTCAGTCGCGGCCCTCTTGGCTTCTTCACGGGCTTCTTTGAGCGCCTCACGTTCCTGGTGAAGCAAGCTCGCCAATTCGTTAGCCCGTTGGCGACTCTCCACCAAAGCCGCCTCGGACGTATGCGCCACATCCTGCGCTGCAAGAAGCTGCGCAGCCTGCCTCGCGTTCACTTCGTCCAACTGGGTGACTTTGGATGCCATGCCCTCAATGGTTGAACGTGCAAGATCAAGCTCCACGGCCAGCGCATCAGCCAGCTCAACCGCTTCCGCCTGCGCCTGTTCCAGTTCACGGCGCGTCACCTCCAAAGCCTCACGCTCACTGGCAAGGCGTTCATTAGCCATCGCCTGAGCGATACCCCACACCTCACAGGCAACCTCGGCCATGCGCTCGGCCACTGCCTGCGGCGCAGCCTCCCGCATCGGTACAGGCATGGTCTGCTGCGCAGCCTTCCATGCCTTCATCCCTTCGCTGATGGTCGTAAAGCTACCGCCGCCAAGGGCAGCACGAACGCTTGCAAGGGTAGGCGTTTGCCCTTCGGCAGCGATCCGGTCGGCGGCGGCGTGAATATCTGCGTTTGTAATTGCCATGTGATTGCCCTCTTTGTTGTATGTTGTAGATTGTATCATACAACATACGCACTACAACAAGCAATATGTTCACATACCGACGCGATTTCCTGACGTTGTTTATTGGACGGGAATACAGACACGTTGGGCATAAAAAAACGCCCTACGAAGGGCGTTTTTCACGGTGTTCAACAAACGGTCGGTTTCCGTACCCGGATATGCCTCCTGCCCTGCGTGTTGAGCGCCGCATGGAGCGTTTGGCGGTCTTATGGCAGATTGGATTCAGGCGCGTGCCCGGTTTGATGTGTTGGTGCGCTGGATGGTGGGTATGGGTGCTTGATTGGCATTGATACTCGACCACCTGCGTCATTTGTACTAACATGCCGCTATATGCTCTAACATCTTGAGGTTGCGCCATGCCTACTTCCGCCGTTTTGCCTTCCGCTCGCTCTGCTCGCTTGGGTCTCCGCGCCACGCACGAACAGGAAGCGATGCTTCGCCGTGCCGCTGGTGTGGCACGCAAGTCGCTGACTGATTTTATTCTGGATCATGCGTGTCTAGCCGCCGAGCAAACGCTGCTGGATCAGCGCCTATTCATGGTTTCGGGTGGGCAGTACCAAGCCCTGATGGATTTATTGGAACAACCGGTGCAGCCGAACGATGGATTGCGTGAGCTGTTCTCGCGCCAAGCGCCTTGGGATACCAATTGAGTGTGCGCAAACCTGAACCTCTTGGTGCGCAGCATCGTTTGGAGGCGTTTGATTGCGGCAAACCCGCGCTGAACGAGTGGCTGCTGCGCCACGCTCGCCAAGCCCAAGGCAGTGGTTCGGCCAAGACCTTCGTTGTGGCTGACGATGGACGTGTGGCGGGCTATTTCAGTCTGACGGTCGGCCAGGTCGATACACTGGATGCGCCCGTTCGTATTCGTAAAGGAATAGGGCAATACCCGGTGCCGGTTGTCATCCTGGCGCGTCTGGCTGTTTCCAAGCAAGACCAGGGGCGCAGCTTGGGCTTCGGACTGCTGCAAGAAGCCATTCGGCGCACGATGCTCATTGCAGAGCAGGCGGGCATCCGGGCGATGCTCACTCACCCCATCGACGAAGAGGCTGCACGGTTCTACACCCGTTTTGGCTTCGTCCCATCACCTTTGCGCGAGCAGCAATTACTGCTTTTGCTCAAGGATGCCATGCAGTGGATTGAACGCCGCGTTTAGATGCGCGTTTCGACGGAGTTTTCTATTTATTTGCGTTATTTTGGTTATGTGATTTGATAAGGTTGTGCATGGAGAGCGACGGTTTACGCGCCGCACAATTTAGAAAACTTCAGAGGGCATTACATTTACCCTTGGGTGCATCTTTTTATTTGTTGCCTAGATAGTGTCGTCACAAGATATAATAAACGGTAGACATCGTAACAACCCCAAAATCAAATGCCAGAAGCCACTCATCGACACGATATATCAGACAGACATTGGGAGCTGCTCGAACCGC
>JBFXGB010000099.1:0-5926 GCA_050178405.1 Halothiobacillaceae bacterium | reverse complement strand
AGGCTTTGAGTAATGTCTTGTATGACGATCAGGCGCAAGCAATTCTAGAGCAATTACGCACTTTAGGTTTAGCGCAAAGTGAGCGTTATTTACCAGAAAATATTATTCCGCAGTGGGTGAATTTTTTTAATAATCTTCCTAATAAATCAGTACGCTGATTTTATTTTTATCTCATGGTTATTTGTTTTTTCAATTTTCGGCCTTTTAAAAAACTTAATTAATATCAGGTGCAAGCTATGCCTTATTTAGTACGCGATATTGCCAAATCATCATCGGTTGCCTTTGGCACCTCCGGCGCTCGCGGGCTAGTTACGGCGATGACCGATGAGGTGTGTTTTATCTACACGGCGGGTTTTTTGCAGTATTTGGCCTCATTAGGGCAATTCTCGCCAGGGTTAGCGGTGGCGATTGCGGGAGATTTACGCCCAAGCTCGCCACGGATTATGCGGGCTTGTGCGGCGGCGGTTGAGGCTTTGGGCGGTGTGGTGGCCTATGCGGGGTTTGTGCCCTCCCCTGCGGTGTCGCTGTATGGGTTTACGCACAAAATTCCTTCGCTGATGATTACGGGCAGCCATATTCCAGATGATCGCAACGGAATTAAGTTTAACCGTGCTGATGGTGAGTTGCTTAAGTCCGATGAGGCGGGTGTTTTAGGGCAACAGGTATCACTGCCTGATGGCTGGTTTGATGCGGCGGGCGCGCTGATTCATGCGGTTGATTTGGGTGCGCCCGTGGATGTTTTACAGGCGTATGTGGCGCGCTATGTGGATTTTTTTGGTGCTGATGCCTTGAGTGGTAAAACCATTGGTGTGTATGAGCATTCGGCGGTCGGTCGGGATGTGTTGACGGCGATTGTTCAGGCTTTGGGCGCAAATACAGTTGCGCTTGGGCGTTCCGATTCATTCATGCCGGTGGATACCGAGGCCGTGCGCCCCGAGGATGTGGCATTGGCGACGCAGTGGGCGCGCGAGATGCCGCTGGATGCGATTGTTTCTACCGATGGCGATTCGGATCGCCCGCTGTTGTCGGATGAACACGGCCAATGGCTGCGGGGCGATGTATTAGGGATTTTGACGGCGCGCGCACTAGCGGCTTCGGTGGTGGTAACGCCCGTGAGTAGTAATACTGCTTTGGAAAAAACCGCTGAATTTAAGTCGGTGCGGCGCACGCGTATTGGCTCGCCTTATGTGATCGATGCGATGAATGCGGCACTTGCAGAGGGTGAACAGGATGTGTGCGGGTTTGAGGCGAATGGCGGGTTTCTGTTGGCCTCTGATTTTATGCGTAAAGAGCGGGTGCTGACGGCGCTGCCTACCCGCGATGCGGTGTTGCCGATGGTCGCAACCTTGGTTTTGGCGACGCAGCAGGGAAAAACTTTGTCGCAGTTAGTGGCGAGTTTGCCGCCGCGATTTGCGGCAAGTGATCGGATTAAGGCGTTCGCAACGGAGCGTTCGCACGCGTTATTAGCGCCTTTTATGCGCGGCGATGATTTGGCTTTGGCAGCGTTTGATGCACAATTTGGTAAGCTTGTGGGCGCAAAAGCGGTTGCGATGGATTTAACCGATGGCGTGCGCGTCACATTTGCGAACGATGAAGTGGTACATTTGCGCCCATCCGGCAATGCGCCGGAATTGCGTTGTTATACCGAGGCCGATAATTTGGTGCGTGCGCAAGCGCTATGTGCCAAAGTTTTGGCCGAATTATCTATTTAATTTATATCTTATTAAAATCAATCGGTTGCGCGATTGATGAGGTTTTTATGTTCACCCTATCGCTTAAAAAGCGCTTGTTATTACTGGCTCCTGTGTTTGTGTTGCAAGGCTGTGCGTCCACCTCGGAATGGATGCCTTCGAGCGGGCCATCTGTGTCGGTCATTAAGGAAGAGACGCAAAAAATTGATGCTGATATTCATCTTGTTCAAATCAATGATGTGGTGTTGCGCGAATTGCAAGAGGCGCGTAAACACACGTCGTTTTCTGCCCATTTCAAAGATGATCTCGGTGCATCGTATTTAGTGGGAGCGGGTGATGTGCTGGCGATTAGCCTGTGGGAAGCACCGCCGGCAACGTTATTTTCGTCAGGCGCGGCGATTTCGATGGGGGGCAATGCCACCACGCAAATGATTTCGTTTCCTGAGCAAATGGTGTCTGCCAAGGGCAATATTGAAATTCCCTTTGCGGGCAGTATTCCGGTGAGCGGTTTAACGCTGGCTCAAGTTCAAACCGCGATTGAAAAGCGCCTTGCCAATAAAGCCAATAAGCCTCAAGTTTTGGCTCGCATGGCCAACAACACAACATCAACGGTAACGATTGTGGGCGATGTAGGGCAAAGCCTGCGCATGCCGTTAACCGCCAAGGGCGAGCGCTTGCTTGATGCTCTGGCTGCCGCAGGTGGCGTGCGCCAAGCGGTTGATAAAGAAAGCATTCAGTTGGCGCGAGCGGGACAAGTGTTTTCTATGCCGCTTGAGCACGTGCTGCAACAGCCCGCACAAAACGTTCAGTTAATGCCGGGGGATGTCATCACAGTGATGAGTCAGCCGTTGAAGCTCACGGTGCTGGGTGCGACGACGCAAAATAAAGAACTGGATTTTGAATCGCAAGGCATATCTCTGGCGCAGGCGCTTGCGCGCGTGGGTGGCGTGCAAGATATGCGTGCTGATGCTGGTGGTGTGTTTATTTTCCGCTTTGAATCGCCGCAAAATATGGGGGATTTGGCCAAAAATTCACCTTTGACGGCAGATGGCAAATTGCCAGTGGTCTTTGAGTTGAATTTGCGTGAACCGGCTTCAATGCTGCTTGCGCAAAATTTTATGATGCAAAACAAAGATGTGCTGTATGTATCAAATGCACCTGGAGCCGAGCTGCAAAAATTCTTAAATCTTTTGACGTCATCGATTTACTCAATCACCGCACTTAAAACCATCGGCAATTAATTTTTGATGATTATCGACATCACCCGTTTGGTTGATCGCACGCTGCAAGGCAGGCTGCCCACGGGGGTTGATCGGGTTGGGATGGCTTATATTGAGCGCTACGGCGCGCAATCGGATGCCTTGGTTCGCTTTGGTTGGCGTTGGGTGTTTATCTATGGCCATGATGCGCAAGCGCTTTTTTCTGCCTTGCTTAAACCAGAGGCTTCGTTTAAGTCGCTTGCGCGTTGGCTGGTCGGCAAAGCGTATTGCTTAAGTTGGCGAATACCTGCCAAAGATACTGTCTTGCTCAATACAGGGCATAGTGGTTTAGATCAGCCTGAATATGCCAAGCAGATTAAAAAATATCAGCTGCGGGCGGTATATTTTCTACATGATTTAATTCCCATTACCTATCCCGAATATTGTCGTGCTGGGGAATCGTTACGCCATACCAAACGGCTTGAAACGATGCTTGATTGTGGTGCGGCGATAATTGTGAACTCGCAAGATACGGCGCGCGAATGTCTTAATTTTGCCGTCCAAACCCAGCGGACGTGTCCGCCGTTAGCGGTGGGCTTATTAGGCGGTGCGGCGCTGACGCCGCCAAGCCCGAACCCGCCGATTAACGCCGCCTACTTTGTGATGCTCGGCACGATTGAACCGCGTAAAAACCACTTGCTGATTTTGCAGCTATGGCGTGAATTAGCGCGGGAATTTGGCGCAAAAGCACCCAAACTCGTGATTATTGGCCAGCGCGGTTGGGAATGTGAGCAGGTGGTGGATATGCTGGAGCGCTGCCCGTCGATTCAGGCTTCGGTCATTGAGTTGCCGCATTGTAGCGATGCGGAGCTTGCCACTTGGTTGCACCATGCGCGGGCTTTGTTGTTCCCGGCTTTTGTCGAGGGGTATGGGCTGCCTTTAATTGAGGCGCTTAATCAGGGCTGCCCAGTCATTGCGAGCGATTTAGCGGTGTTTAGAGAGTTGGCGTTTGATATTCCTGACTACTTAAATCCACTCGATGGCGCGGCTTGGCGGCATGCGATTATCCAATACGCAACCGAACAGTCGCCCCATCGGGCGGCGCAGCTTGAGCGCATGGCCTGTTTTGCAGCCCCGACATGGGCGCAGCATTTTGACGTGGTTGACCCGCTGCTAAAGAGCTTGACGCATGGTTAATCAGGCTAATTTTGATAAGGATTGGAGTCCTGCCGATATTGTAGGCACGGTGATGGTGCTTGGGTTTTCTTCTTGGAAGCGCAAAGCGGTTCGTGCGTGTTTTCCTAAGGCGACGTTGAAATTTATGGATACGCTCCCGCTGCCTGCACTATCAAACAACGGCGCCGATGCGGCGGGCGGTTGGCTGGTGGTGTGGGGTTCGCGTGCGTTAACTGAAGATGAAGCGCCCAGCGCAGCCTGGCGTATTTTGCGGATTGAAGATGGTTTTTTGCGTTCAGTGGGTCTCGGCGCGGATTTAATTCAGCCGGTTTCATGGGTGGTTGACCCATTAGGCATGTATTACGACGCAAGACACGCATCACGACTTGAGCGCTTGCTTGAAAAAAGCGAATTTACCGCAGAGATGCAGGCGCGTGCGGCGCGCGTGCGTGAGGCCATCGTCGCGGCGGGTTTAACCAAATATAATCTTGGCGCAGCCAAATGGGTGAAGCCCGCAGGCAAGCAAAAAATCGTTTTGGTGGTCGGGCAAGTAGAAACCGACGCGTCGCTTAAATATGGTGCACCGGGCATTCACCAAAATATGGCACTCTTAAAAACGGTGCGCACCCATTGTGGCGATGAGGCTTATATTGTGTACAAGCCGCACCCCGATGTTGTCGCCAAACTGCGCGCCAAGGGCGTGAATGAAGACCAAGCCGATGTGCTGGCCGATGAGGTTTTGCTGGCAGGCGATATGGCAAGCCTAGTCACGCAAGTGGACGAAGTGCATGTAATGACCTCATTAACCGGCTTTGAAGCCTTGTTGCGTGGTGTCAAGGTCGTCACCTATGGCCAACCGTTTTATGCGGGTTGGGGCTTAACTGACGACAAACTTCCCCTTGCAAGGCGCAGCCGTACGCTCAATTTGAATGAACTCATCGCCGGTGTTTTGCTCATCTATCCCGTGTATTTTAGCGCCGACCAAAAACACTTAGTGCCTATTGAAACCGCCATCGCGCAGTTGCAGCACGCCAAAGCGAAGGCAGGCCACACAACGGCTTGGTGGCGAGCCATATTTCGCATGATTTTACGCAAATGGGTCGGTGTGCGATGAGTACGCGGCATTTCTTGTTTCTCCAAGGCCCTGCAACGCCGTTTTTTTATCGCTTAGGATTACGCCTTAACGCGCTGGGCTATCGCAGCAGCAAAGTTCAATTTAATGCGGGCGATACTGTGTATTGGCGTGACAAAAAAGCGCATCGTTTCACCGGTGAAATCGAAGAGCTACCCTCATGGTGCGAAGACCTGCTTGATCGGCTGGATGTTACCGACATCGTGCTGTTTGGCGATCGCCGCCCCGTTCATCGCCCGTTTATTGAGCGGGCGAATGGGCGCGGCATTCGGGTGCATGTGTTTGAAGAAGGTTACTTCAGGCCGCACTGGATTACCCTAGAACGCGGCGGCGTGAACGGGCATTCGCAATTACCCACGGATGCAAGCTGGTATCTTGATGTGGTTGATAAAATTGAACTGATGCCTGCGCGGATGCCATTCAAAATGCCTTTTTCCCAGCGTGCGCTACATGATGTGATGTATCACGCGGCAGGTGCGCTCAACCCAGTTTTGTTCCCGCATTATCGTACCCATGCGCTTTATACCGCGCCTCAAGAATATGCAGGCTATTTATGGCGCAACTTAAAAATGAGAAATCGCCAGCCGTAAGACTTAGAGCGATTATCGCGGGTATTACAAACAGGGCAGCCGTTTTTCTTTTTGCCCTTGCAACTCGATGGCGATGCGCAGCTGCGCGATCATTCCTCATTTGACGGCGTGGGCGGCCTGTTAAAAACGGTGCTCGCT
>JBFXGB010000098.1:0-5929 GCA_050178405.1 Halothiobacillaceae bacterium | reverse complement strand
AATCGAAGGCGATTATTGATTACCGTACCCAAAACGGGCCATTCCAAAATGCAGCCGATCTTGAGAAAGTTCCGGGCATTGGTCCGAAAACCATGGAGCAGCTTGCTCCGTTGATTATGGTTAAGCCCGGGAAGTCATCCATGCCCGCTGTGCCGGGCGTGAAAAAATAGATATCCCCAAGCTTAATGATTTAAGGCGACTTTGGTCGCCTTTTTTTGTTTGCGATTATGGTGTGCGGAGCGAACTTAGATCGTGCTTAAATTCGGGCGGCCGATGGCGTGATATTCGATGCCATGCTGCTGCATGGTTTTGGGGTCGTAGATGTTACGGCCATCGAAAACAAGCGGCTTTTTCAGTGTGTGGAAGGCTCCGAAATTGGGTGAGCGAAAGATCTTCCATTCGGTGACGATGGCGAGTGCGTCGGCGTTTTCGAGTGCGCGTTCGGGATGTTCACACAAGTAAAAATCGTTGCGTTCACCATAAATGCGTTGGGCTTCTTCCATGGCGACAGGATCGAACGCTTGTACGCGTGCGCCTGCTGCCCAGAGGCTTTCGAGGAGTACGCGGCTTGGTGCTTCGCGCATGTCGTCGGTGTTGGGCTTGAAGGCAAGCCCCCATACGGCGATGGTTTTGCCTTGCAAGTCGCTGTTGAAGTGGTGTTGGATTTTGTCAAACAGGACGGTTTTTTGCGCATCATTGCGTGCTTCGACGGCGCTTAGAACTTTGGCATCAAAACCGACATCACGTGCGGCGCGCTCTAACGCTTTCACATCTTTGGGGAAGCAGGAGCCGCCGTAGCCGCAGCCGGGGTAGATGAAGTGGTAGCCGATGCGTGGGTCTGAGCCGATGCCGATGCGTACCTGCTCGATGTCCGCGCCCAAGCGTTCGGCGAGCATGGCCATTTCGTTCATGAAGCTGATTTTGGTGGCGAGCATGGCGTTGGCGGCGTATTTGGTCAGTTCGGCGGAGCGAATATCCATGACGAGCATTCGGTCGTGGTTGCGGCTAAACGGAGCGTAGAGTTCGCGCATTTTAGCGGTGGCCGCCGTGCTGTCGGTGCCGATAATGATGCGGTCGGGTTTCATGAAGTCTTCGATGGCCGCGCCTTCTTTGAGGAATTCGGGGTTGGAGACGACGTGGAAATCAAGTGTGCTTTGACGTTGTTTCAAAATGCCTTGCATGGCTTCGCGCACCTTGTCGCCGGTGCCGACGGGGACGGTGGATTTATCGACCACGATTTTGGGCGCATCCATGTGTTCTGCAATGGTGCGCGCAACACTGAGCACATAGCGCAAATCGGCTGAACCATCTTCGTCGGGCGGCGTGCCGACGGCGATGAACTGTATGTCAGCATGGGCGACGGCGCGCGCCATTTCGGTGGTGAAGTCGATGCGCTTAAGCTTCATCACGCGCTTGATGATGTCATCGAGGCCGGGTTCGTGGATGGGCAGGATGCCTTGCTTGAGGCGTTCGATTTTGCCTGCGTCAACGTCCACGCATAGAACATCGTTGCCGACATCGGCAAGGCATGCGCCTGTGACGAGTCCAACATAACCTGAGCCAAATACGGTGACTTTCATCGAGGTGTCCTCTGTTGCTATGTGTTTATGCCGTGTATTGCCGATACCATGCGGCAAAGTGCTTTAAGCCGGTTTCAATCGGAGTGCTGGGTGCAAAGCCGGTGTCGCGCATTAAGTCATCCACGTCCGCATAGGTGGCGGGTACATCTCCCGCCTGCATGGGGCGCATAATTTTTTCGGCCTTGCGTCCAAGCGCGTTTTCGAGGGCTTCGATAAAGCGCGATAGTTCGACTGGGCTGTTGTTGCCGATGTTGTAGAGGCGATAGGGCGCGGGGCTGCTGCTGGGGTCGGGCTTGTCGCCGCTCCATGCTGGATTGGGTGAGGGAGGTCGGTCGAGTACACGCAGCACGCCTTCGACAATGTCGTCGATGTAGGTGAAATCGCGCTGCATTTTGCCGTGGTTGTACACCTCAATCGGGCGGCCTGCGAGGATGGCTTGGGTGAATTTGAAATAGGCCATATCCGGCCGACCCCAAGGTCCGTAAACGGTGAAAAAACGTAAGCCCGTGGTGGGTAAACGATAGAGGTGCGAGTAGCTGTGCGCCATGAGTTCATTGGCTTTTTTGGTGGCGGCGTACAGGCTGATGGGGTGATCGACGTTGTGTTGGGTGGAGTAGGGCATGGCGGTATTCAGGCCATACACTGAGCTGCTTGATGCGTAGACGAGGTGTTCGACGCTCTGATGGCGGCAGCCTTCGAGGATGTTGATAAAGCCGACGAGGTTGCTATCGACATAGGCGTGCGGATGCTCGATGGAGTAGCGCACGCCCGCTTGGGCGGCAAGATGAATCACACGTTTGGGCTTGTGTTGGGCAAATAGCGCGCTCATGGCGTAGCGGTCGGCAAGATCAGCCTGAATAAAGCTGAAGTTGGCCTGCGTGCCAATCTGCGCGAGGCGGGCGTATTTGAGCTTCACGTCGTAATAATCGTTGAGATTATCGAGACCGATGACCTGCTCACCGCGTGCAAGCAATGCTTGTGTGACGTAAAAGCCGATAAATCCGGCGGCACCGGTGACGAGGACGCTCATATTGGGTGTTGCTCGCAAATCATGCGCACGGCGCGTGGATAGAGTTGGTGTTCGAGGGCGTGGACGCGCTGTTGCAGGGTGTCCGGTGTGTCGTCAGCGAGAATGGGGACGCGGCCTTGCAGGATGATAGGGCCTTCATCCACCCCCTCGGTGACGTAATGCACGCTGGCACCGTGCTCCTGGTCACCGGCTTCGATAGCGCGGGCGTGGGTGTGCATTCCGGGGTATTTGGGCAGCAGAGATGGGTGGATATTGACCATCTTTCCCGCGTAATGCTGCACAAAGGCGGGGGTGAGGATGCGCATGAAGCCCGCGAGTACGATTAAATCCGGCTGATAGTGGTCGATGCGTTTCATCAGTGCGGCATCAAAAGCCTCGCGCGTGGCAAAGTCTTTATGGCTGAGGTGTTCAGCTGGAATATTGGCCTGTTGCGCACGTTGGAGCCCATACGCCTCGGCGCGATTGCTAACAACGGCAACGATCTGGCCGCCGCCGAGTTCATCGCGTTGTTGCGCGTCGATCAGGGCTTGCAGGTTGCTGCCGTGGCCGGAAATGAGGACGACGATGCGGATCATTAAATAAGAATCACGCCATCAAAGTCACCGCGCTCGACCATGCGCCCCATAATCCAGGGCTGTTCGCCAGCGGCCTGCAAGCGGGCGATGACGACTTCAACTTTGTCAGGTGCAACCATCAGGGTCATGCCCACGCCGTTATTAAAGGTGCGGTACATTTCATGCGCTGCGACATTGCCGCCTTCGCGTATCCACTGGAACACCGGCGCGGGTGTCCATGAGGCGGTATCGACTTCGGCGGCAAGCGCTTCGCTATACACACGCGGCAGGTTCTCGGTCAGGCCGCCGCCGGTAATGTGGCATAGGCCATGGATGCCTGATTCGGGGTCGCGCAGCAGCGGCAATAGGCTTTTAACGTAAATGCGCGTGGGCGCAAGCAACGCATCGGCAAGCGAAACATCGCCGCAGGTCTGGTTCAAATCCGCCCCAGTGACGGCTAAGACTTTGCGAATCAAGGAGTAACCGTTGGAATGCGCGCCGGATGAGGGTAGGCCGAGCAGCACATCGCCTTCTGCGACTTGGCTGCCATCGAGCATCTGGTCTTTTTCAACGATGCCGACGGTGAAGCCCGCAAGGTCGTAATCGCCTTCCTCATACATGCCCGGCATTTCAGCTGTTTCGCCGCCCACCAGCGCACAACCGGCCAGCTCGCAGCCAGCGGCAATCCCCGTCACTACGCGCGCGGCAACATCGACAGTGAGCTTGCCAGTGGCGTAATAATCGAGGAAAAACAAAGGCTCTGCGCCTTGCACCAGAATATCGTTGACGCACATGGCGACTAAATCAATGCCGATATGGTCATGGCGGTTCAAATCAATTGCTAGGCGCAATTTGGTGCCCACGCCATCCGTGCCGGACACCAGCACCGGCTTTTTGTAGCCTTCGGGCAATTCGAACAACGCGCCAAAGCCGCCTAATCCACCCAGCACGCCGGGGCGGCGCGTGCGTGCGACCGCGGGCTTAATGCGCTCGACCAGCGCATTGCCTGCGTCAATATCGACACCGGCATCGCGGTAGCTAAGGGTGTGGGCGGCGTTGGGATTCGGGTGCATGGACTGGCTCATGGGGCTTGTACGGGGCTTAAATCGGGTGTGGTATTGTACATGCCAAGTGAATAAAACGAGTGCCATTGTGCTCAAACATCTGCCCAATCTGATTACGCTTGCGCGCATGGCGCTGATTCCGTGGATTGCGCTGGCTCTATTCGAGGCGCGTTACGCGGATGCTTTTGTGCTGTTTGCCATAGCCGCGTCCAGCGACGGGGTCGATGGCTTTCTGGCGCGGCGTTTTGGCTGGCAAAGTCGCTTGGGCGCGATTCTTGACCCGCTGGCCGACAAAGGCATGATTTTGGCGGCCACGCTTGCATTGGTGCTGGCCGATTTGCTGCCCGTCTGGCTGCTTGCGCTCACGCTGACCCGGGATATTTCGATTGTGGCCTTGGCCACGCATTACAATTTTTTTGTACGCCAAGGCTTTGTGCCGCGCCCGTCGATATTTGGCAAACTCCATACCGTACTTGAAGCGACACTCATTTTGGTGGTGATTCTGGAAGCATGGCAGGGCTGGGGGCTGGATGGGCTGCGCGATATTCTGCTGGTTGTCGTCACACTCTCGACCGTGGTCAGCGCGGTCGATTATTACCGCCAATATCGCCGTTTGCCCGGCAAGGAAACCCCGCGTTGATCGGTGCAGTGCAAAGCGTTTTCGATTTCGGCGCACAAGCGCAACACACCTTCGAGCAGCTTGTGCCGGGAGCCAATGCCGTCGCCCTCGGTCTGGTGCGGTGCGTGACGGAAGGTGTGGGCGAGCCGCAACTGTATCTCTTTGGCGCGTCCGGCTGCGGCAAAACCCATCTGTTGCAAGCCGCTTGTCAACGCATGGGTACACACGGCTTGCCCGCCGCGTATTTATCCTTGGCCGAAGCGCTGCATCCCGGTGTTTTGGATGGCTTGGAGCAACTTGGCCTCGTCGCGCTGGACGATATTCAGGCGGTCATGGGGCAAGACATGTGGGAACTCGCCTTGTTCGATCTGATTAACCGACTGCGTGAACAGCAGGTTCCCCTGCTTCTTGCCGCTGATGCCCCGCCGAGCATGTTGGCGGTGAATTTGCCGGATTTGGCCTCGCGCCTCGCTTGGGGGCCGGTGCTGCGGCTTGAAGTTTTGGATGACGCGGGCAAGCGCGAAGTCTTGCGCGCCCACGCCGAGGCGCGTGGCATGGAGTTACCCGACGACGTGATTTATTTTATGTTTGCGCATCTGCCGCGTGGTTTGCCGAGTTTGTTGGCGGGATTGGAGCAGCTAGATGCGGCTTCGATGGTGCAAAAGCGCCGCGTGACTTTGTCGCTGGCAAGGGAGGTTTTTATCAGTCGATTCTGACCCACTTGGAACCAGATGTCTTACGTGAGTAGTAAGCAGGCTAGGCGGCCTCGGTTTCCTCATTGGTGTTCTCGAACGGAAGATACCCTTTATAGACCAACTGATTACGGATAACGGAGGGGTGCACACCGAATCTCCGGGCTGCTTTCTGCATGGCATCTGGTGTGGGATCGTTCACGTCAATCACTCGCTGGAGGTGCTCAAATGGACACAGCAAATTTTGAGCAAAAGCACGTTGGAATTTCTGGCGGTCACTCTTCGAGCGACTTACGACGCCGAAATCGGTACCTTTCTGCCACACAGCATCCCCGAGTTGTCGAGCCAGCTCGAAGCGACGAACATATGGTTTTGAAGTTGAAGTCTGCA
>JBFXGB010000097.1:0-6214 GCA_050178405.1 Halothiobacillaceae bacterium | reverse complement strand
AGGAGGTAGGCAGGCTTGAGCATGAGACTGAATTCACGTTATAAGATAACATAAAAGCATAGCCGTTACGCGCACATAAATAAACCCGCAGGGCGCAATAAAAAAGTTAAGAACCAATCAAAACAGCATGCGCATAGAATGGTTCTTCTAAAACAACTATTCGCGAGGAGTTGCATCATGTCCGAACATTCCAATGCCGATCACGCCCGTCGTTCTTTTTTGCGCACCGTGGCCAGCGTCACCGCCTTGGGTGCGCTGAGTGTGCCAGCGCTTGCGCCACTGCAAGCCTTTGCTAAAGAAATGGAGATGGTGGTGAAAGGGCCGCCCGTGCCGGATATTCCCGCGAAAAAACTCGGCGAGCATACCTATGTGGTGATTGCGCCGGATGGCTTCCCCAATGCCAAAAATCAGGGGCTGATGAGTAATGTCAGCTTTGTCGTCACGCAAAAAGGCGTGGTGGTTTTGGATTCGGGGGCATCGACCCAGATTGGCGAAATGGCCTTGCGCCAGATTAAAAAAGTCACCGACAAGCCGATTATCGCGGTATTCAATACCCACTATCACGGTGACCATTGGCTAGGAAATCACGCCTTTGTCGAAGCGAATAAAGATGTACCGATTTATGCCCACGCACTTACCATGTCGGCCATTAAATCCGGCCAAGGTGAGTATTGGGTCAAGTTGATGGAGCGCTCGACCGATAATGCCACCGCAGGCACGATTGTGACCGCGCCGAGCAAGGAAATTAAACATGGCGACGAGTTCAAATATGGCGATGTGACCATTCGCTGCCACCATTACGGCACCGCCCACACCCCGGCGGATGTGTGTTTTGAAATCATCGAAGATGGCATCGTGCATGTGGGCGATGTGGCAATGGATCGCCGTATTGCGTTTATGGAAGATGGCTCGTATCTCGGAACCTTCAAAACCTACGATGCACTGGAAAAGCTCCAACCCAAGGTCAAGGTGTGGTTGCCTGGTCACGGTATTCCAGGGCCGAATGTGTTGAAAGATAACCGCGAGTTGTTTGAAGGTATTTACGGCGCATGCGTCGAAGCAGTCAAGCAAGGCAAACCGCTGGAACAAGCCAAAATCATGGTGTTATCTGATGCGCGTGTAAAAAAATGGGCACCGGTCACCAAGGGATTTGAAGAAAACATCGGTAATTACACTATTCTTGCGTACACCGAGGCGGAGCAGGCAAATTTCTAAGAACGTGTTCAAAGTCTTTTTCATCCTTAGTAGCCCGGATGAAGCGTAGCGAGAATCCGGGGAAGCCGTGCCGCGAGTTAAGCCTCCCCCGGGTTAACACCCGAGCTAGGAGTGCATTGAGGTCGTTTTTTGAGTCTCAAAGCGAGACTTTGAACAGCTTCTAATTGTTTCTGACTCCGCTCATAATCTTGCGCCGCATCATTGCGGCGATTTTTTTTGCGCCTTGGCTCAAGGCTCTCTGTTAGACTTTGCAGCCTGTTTTTGCATCCATCTTAAATAAATAGGACTTACGCAAAACCGTGGATTTAGCTCCCTCTCCCCTCGCGGGAGAGGGCTGGGGAGAGGGGGGAAAATCTTAGCCAGAACATAGGCTTGCGCCACAACTCCACCCTCTCCCCAGCCCTCCCCCATCAAGGGGGAGGGGGTAAAACCGCCATTCTTCGTAAGTCCTAATAAAGTCTTAATTACCATGACCACTGCCAAACTTGTGATTCGTTGCCTTGAAGCCGAAGGTGTCCAGACCATTTTTGGCGTGCCGGGCGAGGAAAATCTTGACCTTTTGGATGCGCTGCTGGATAGCTCCATTCGTTTTATTCCCACGCGGCATGAGCAAGGCGCGGCGTTTATGGCGGATGTGCATGGCCGCCTCACCGGACGGGCAGGGGTGTGTTTAGCAACCTTGGGGCCGGGGGCGACCAATCTGATTACCGGCGTGGCGGATGCGAATATGGATCACGCGCCGCTGGTGGCGATTGCTGGGCAGGCATCCACCGAGCGCTTGCATAAAGAGTCGCATCAGGTGCTGGATTTGGTGGAAATGTTCCGCCCGATTACCAAGTATTCGACGCGGGTTTTAACCCCATCTACCGTGCCGGAAACCATCCGCAAGGCGTTCAAGTTGGCGCAGGCGTCTAAGCCGGGCGCATCGTTTATCGAGTTGCCGGAAAATATTGCCGAAATGCCTGCCGAGGGCGCGCCATTGCACGCGGGCGAGGAGCATCGTCCGGGTCCTACCGAGCAAACTGTGAGCGCAGCAGCCAAGCTGATTTCGCAGGCCAAAAACCCGATTATTTTGGCGGGTAACGGGGTGATTCGCGCCGGGGCGCATGAGGCGTTGGCGGCCTTTGCGGAGCAACTCAATATTCCGGTGGCCAATACGTTTATGGCCAAGGGGGTGATTCCGTTCAAGCATCCGATGGCACTGGGCAGTGTGGGTTTGCAGGCCAAGGATTATGTTGGCGTGGGTTTCGATCATGCCGATCTGATTATTGCCATTGGCTATGACATCGTGGAATACCACCCGCATTTGTGGCACCCGACGCGGGATCGCGCCATTTTGCATATTGACGATGCTCCGGCGGAAGTGGATGCGCATTACGGGGTGACGCTGGAGGTGCTGGGCGATATTGGTTTGTCGCTGGAGCGCATCGTTTTGCGCGCCAAACCGCATGAGGGGCAGGCGATGCGCCCTTTGCGTGACATGCTGAAAAAAGATATGAGCGAGCATTCCTGCGATACCGTGTGGCCGATGAAGCCGCAAAAGCTGATTTGGGATTTGCGTACCGCGCTGGATTTGCAGGACATTGTGATTTCGGATGTCGGCGCGCACAAAATGTGGCTGGCGCGCATGTTTCGCTGCGAATTTCCTAATACCTGCCTGATTTCCAACGGTTTTGCCAGCATGGGCATAGCCTTGCCAGGGGCGATTGCCGCCAAATTAGCCTGTCCTGAGCGCACCGTGGTGGCGGCCACGGGCGATGGCGGGTTTTTGATGAATGTGCAAGAGTTAGAAACCGCCGTGCGTCTGAATACGCCGATTATCGTCTTAATCTGGAATGATGGCGGCTACGGCCTGATTGAGTGGAAACAGATGGCGCAGTTTGGCCGCCAAGCTTTCGTCAAATTTGGTAATCCTGATTTCGTGAAATTGGCGGAATCGTTCGGCGCACGCGGCTATCGCATTGAAGCAGGCATGAGCCTGCAAGACGTGCTGCGCGAGGCCATTGCCAGCAATGAGGTTTGCGTGATTGATGTGCCGGTGGATTACAGCGAAAACCTCAAGCTCACGGCGCGTTTGGGTGAGATGGTGTCGCCGATGTGAACCCCACTGCGTCCACGCATGGCATACGCTTGCGGCTACTTAGCTACAACATCCAGGTTGGCATTTCCAGCCGGGCGTATCACGATTATGTGGGCAATAGCTGGAAGCATTTTTTGCCCTCGCCCGGACGCTCCAAAAACCTAGACAACATTGCCCAAACCTTGCGCGGCTACGATATTGTCGGCTTGCAAGAGGTCGATGCGGGAAGCCTGCGCAGTCAATACATCAATCAAACTGAATACCTTGCCACCCGCGCCGGACTGCCGTTTTGGAAGCATCAAACCAACCGCGATTGGGGTCATTTGGCTAAACACAGCCTAGGCTTGCTGGCGCGCTACACGCCGTATGCCATCGAGCATCATTCCCTGCCGGGCATCGTGCCCGGAAGAGGGGTGATGCTGGCGTATTTTGGTCACGACAAGGCGCGCTTGGCGGTGGCGGTCATGCACCTCGCCTTAGGGCGCGGGGCGCGTTTTAAGCAAATGGCCTTTGTCGCCGAGCTGTTGCACAACGAAGCAAATGCCGTGCTGATGGGCGATTTCAACTGCCTGCCGCATTCGCCTGAATTGACCATGTTGCAACAGCGATCTGGCTTGCTTTTACCCGAAAAGGAATTGCCCACCTTCCCCAGTTGGCGGCCTAATCGCATGATTGACTATATTTTGCTCAGCCCCAGTTTGCGCTTGCACAACGCCGAAGTTTTGCGCTTGCCGCATTCGGATCATTTGCCGCTTGCCGTAGAGATTGAATGCCCGCCTTACTTGCATTTATAAGCCATAAGCGCAGCGGTCTTGCAATCGCACCAAGCTCACCGCAGAATCATCACAGTTTGTTTAGTGCCGAAGTTTTTAGTCCTTGGGGTTTGCCCCGTTTTTTCATCCTCATCAAGGAGATACCGCGTGAGCGAGAATATTGTTTATTTGTCAGATGCCGATTTTGAAAACGATGTTTTGAAGAGCGAGCTGCCTGTATTGGTGGATTATTGGGCAGAATGGTGTGGCCCTTGCCGTATGATCGCGCCTATTCTGGAAGAAATTGCCAAGGATTATGCCGGTCGCGTCAAAGTCGCCAAGCTCAATATCGACGAAAACCCCGGCACACCGCCCAAATACGGCATTCGCGGCATTCCAACTTTGATGCTGTTCAAAAATGGTGCTGTTGCCGCAACCAAAGTCGGCGCGTTGTCTAAGTCGCAGCTTGCTAGCTTCCTCGACGGACAGCTTTAATCGGTCTTGGGCGACTGCCGTTCAACTATCGCCCTATAACTCCCCCCTCGCCGCGTAATAAATCTAGACGCGGCGCAGGGTGCGTGCTATTTTTCGTCGCCTATCATTCTTTGGTAGGCGATTTCTTTTGTGCAAACAGCGACGTCCGCTCGTTTTTTTACTGCACAAAGCACCGTTTAACGACCGTGCAAACAGGCTTCAAGCCCTCCAAAACCCCTTCTCATTGTCTTGACCTATTCTGGTCGGCAGTCCTTTGATATTGAATCTCTCCTAAGCATGAATCTTACTGAACTCAAGAAAAAACCCGCCGCCGCGCTATTTGCCTTGGCCGAAACCTACGGCATTGAAAATATTGCCCGTGCCCGCAAACAAGATTTGCTGTTCGTCATTCTCAAAGCCCACGCCAAAACCGGCGAACCCATTTATAGCGATGGAGTGTTAGAAATCCTCTCCGACGGCTTCGGCTTTTTGCGCACGCCGGATGACTCGTATCTTGCAGGCCCGGACGATATTTACGTCTCCCCCAGCCAGATTCGTCGCTTTGGCCTGCAAACGGGCGACACCGTCTCCGGCACGATTCGCCCGCCCAAAGAAGGCGAGCGTTATTTTGCCCTGCTCAAAGTCGATTCGATTAACTTCGAGCCGCCCGAAAACACCAAAGGCAAAGTGCCATTCGAAAATCTTACCCCACTGCACCCAGAAAAGCGGATGCGCATGGAACGCGGCAACGGCAGCACCGAAGACTTGACCGCACGCATTATCGACATCGTAGCGCCCATGGGAAAAGGCCAGCGTGCGCTGATTATTGCGCCGCCCAAGGCGGGTAAAACGGTCATGCTGCAAAACATTGCCCAAAGCATTACCGCGAATCATCCTGAGTGTTATCTCATTGTTTTGCTCATCGACGAACGCCCAGAGGAAGTCACCGAAATGCAGCGCACCGTGCGCGGCGAAGTGATTGCCTCCACCTTTGACGAACCCGCCACCCGCCACGTCCAGGTCGCCGAAATGGTCATCGACAAAGCCAAGCGTTTGGTTGAGCACAAGCGCGACGTAGTGATTTTGCTTGACTCGATTACCCGCTTGGCGCGTGCCTACAACATCGTGCAACCATCCTCCGGCAAAGTCCTCACCGGCGGCGTGGATGCCAACGCCCTGCAAAAGCCCAAACGTTTTTTTGGCGCGGCGCGCAATGTGGAAGAAGGCGGCTCGCTGACCATTATCGCCACCGCGCTGATTGATACCGGCTCGAAAATGGACGAAGTGATCTACGAAGAATTCAAAGGCACAGGTAATAGCGAAGTCCACCTCAACCGCAAAATCGCCGAAAAGCGCGTGTATCCCGCGATAGACATCAACCGCTCCGGCACGCGCCGCGAAGAACTGCTTACCGACAGCGAAGAAATGCAGAAAATGTGGATATTGCGCAAATTCCTGCACAATATGGGCGAGCTTGAAGCGATGGAGTTTTTGCTCGACCGCCTCACCAAGACCAAAGCTAATGGCGAATTTTGGGATGCCATGAAGCGTTAATTGAGTCTTTTACTCTAGATAGTGTCGTCACAAGATATAATAAACGGTAGACATCGTAACAACCCCAAAATCAAATGCCAGAAGCCACTCATCGACACGATATATCAGACAGACATTGGGAGCTGCTCGAACCGCATTT
>JBFXGB010000096.1:0-6315 GCA_050178405.1 Halothiobacillaceae bacterium | reverse complement strand
ATTTGCGAGATTTTGGCAGCGACTCCACGCTCGCGCCGCATCCGGGTCAAAAATCCCAGCCGCCTTGCCCGTGTTGTTGTAGGCCGTTAAAGCTCCTAAACGCAAATCGACATAACGCAAGCCCGCCTCAACATCCACCGCCTCGAAGGTCTTAAACCCACTCACATAAGGCGAAATAATCCGATGCCGCTCGTGATTCGCCAGCACTGACCAGCCATCAAAGCTCAAGCCTTGAGCGCCCGCCACGTATTTACGCTGCGTCACCGGAGGCCCCGGTGGTTGCTGGCTATGCAGCCACAAACCCACTTTTACGAGCGTATCCCCATCAAGACTCCAATCCAACTCAGTCACCGCGCCTAAGTTTTCATGCTCAACCATCCATTCAATCACCCGGCTTTTAGTCGGATCATCCTTATTCAATGAACTAAACCAATACTCGCCGCTTTCCTTAAGCGCATAGGGTTTGAAAATCAGTTTCATATCCTTTGCGACCCGCCCCGTCACGCTACCGAACAAAAAGCGATCCGTAAAATCTTGTCGGTTATAATCGTAATAATCCGGCTTAGCGGGATTCGTTCCCCAATCCTTGTTGAAGTTAGCAAAATCACTCACCGTTGCGTAATCGAAATAGCGGTAGGAGTGGCGCGCATCCCCGTTATAACCGGCATAAATCTCCGCCTTCCAATCCTGCCCGCCATCGAGTTTCAAGCCGCCCGTGATATTTTTTCGTTCAAAATCTCCCTCGCCCTTCCATTTATCCCCCGATGAATACGCGCCGGAAATAAAACCCGATGCCATATCATGCTTACCTATATCCTGACGCAGAAATACCCGCCCAAAGCCATCACTTCCCGCCGTCAAAGTGTAATCAGTACGCATCTCATCCAAAGGCGCAAGCATCCGCAAATTGATTTTTCCCGGAAGGTTAGAAAAACCCAAAGCCTTATCCACCGGCGCCGCGCCGCGATAAATACTCACCTCGCTCACATTCTCCATATCAATAATGCCTTTACTGCCCCCCGGATTTCCGGTCACTGGCAAATCATTGATATTGCGCGACGATGCAGGGCCTGTTTGTCCCACGCCACGAATTTTCAAAGTTTCATGAAAACCCACTTCGGTTAAACCATAAGGATCGGCACTTTGAAAATTGATTGAAGGCGTATTACGCACCACCATCGACGGCGAATTACCGCCAGGGCCTGTCGCCTCACGCGCCGCCTGCCCATCAATGCGCGTCACCGAAGCCATCTCCTCCAAAGTGGTAAAGCTCCCCGCCGTGCCGGAAATTGAAATCGGTGCCAGCTCATCATCGGCCATAGCCGATGCACACACCAGCGCCACGCATAGCGCCAAAGGATGTTGGTAAAAACGCTTTTTCATAGAGCACGCCTTCCTAAAGTCAAAAAATCAAATACATACGCCATACGCCGCTCCAACACACGGTTCGCTGCACTCGGCGCATCCTCCGGAGCATTCACCCCCCTGCCGCGCTGCCCCATAGAGACCATTGAAATGCTCTAAAGACCATCGGTATATTTCTTTGTATATAGCGAATAATAAAAAAATACCGAACCATAAAAAATGCCTCGGTAGAGCTAAAAAAACCCAACTCAGACCTAACCAAAATCACTCCGCCCGCGCTCAGATTGCACTGACCTATCGCATGAGCTTAACTCCCCCTTGTGGGAGGCCGTCTCGACGGGCGACAACCCTCGCCGCTCAAGAGTGCCTCCCACAAGCGCCGATTCAGCGATCATGGTGTTTTGTGCAGTCCTAAGTTAACTAATGAGCGCTATGCCCAAAAACCTTCCACGCTGAAATCAACAAAATCACCGCCAAGCCAACCACCAGCCAATCCGTCGGCACGGAGCCGAGCAACATGCCGCCAAGAACAGCGCCAAGCACCGAGCCTGCCGCCATCCACACAAACAGCGGGCGTTCGCGCTTGAGCACCTCAAAAGCGCGGGCTTCGCGGTAGCGCATAAAACCGACAATCATGGTGGGCAAGCTCACTGCAAGGCTTAGGCTGCCCGCCAATTTAATGTCCACGCCCCAGAGCAGCACGATGGTTGGAATCAGCAACTCGCCGCCCGCCACGCCCAACAAGGCCGCCACGATGCCGATAAAAAACCCAGCCACCACTCCGGCAAACGCCTGCGCCAGCGGGCTACTAAACCAAGCCTCATCGCTCGGCACGAGATGAAACACCTGCTCGGCAATCAACAGCAAAGCCAGCCCAACCAACAGCAGCATAATCAGGGTATTCAGCAGCTTTTCCGGCAAGTGAATCGCCTTGCCTGCCGCAAGCCATGCGCCGATTAGACTACCTGCCAACAGATTCAACACGATGGGCAAATGCGCAAACAACTCGCCCCAGGAAATACTCCCAGAGCGCGCCAGCAAAGCCGCCGCCACCACCAACAGGCTCATTGCCTTGTTGAAAATAACCGCTTCCAGCGTCGCCAACCGAAACACGCCCTTGAGCACCGGCAAGCGAAATTCCGCACCACCTAGGCCTATCAGCCCGCCCAGCGAGCCGATCAGCCCACCCGTCACCAAGCCACCGCCGTTGCGACGCGCACTCATTCCATCAAGGCCACGGATTTAATCAGCGCAAAAGCTGGCATCCCCGCATGTAAATCCAGTCTTTGACATGAATAAGACGTAATCTCCGCGAGCAACAACTGCCCATCCGCCAAACGGCAAGCCACGCTCACCCGCCCATCTTTCGGCGAATGCACGGTTTCGATTTGAATGGGCAAGTGATTGAGAATGCTGGTGTGCTGCGGGTTTTCCAGCGACAGACTGACATCGCGTGCCAAAACGCGTAGGCGCGTCGCCGTCTTCTTCTCCGCACACGGCCCCGTGAGGCGAATGCTCACCTCGGCATTACCAAACGGCGTTAAGCCATCCGCATCCTCGCTGCCCATCGTGCCCTCAAGCACCGACACGGGGCCTTCTTCATCGAACAACGGCGAATCCGGACGCGCCAGCGCCTCGCGCAAGGTTTCGATGCGCTCAATCCGCCCATCGGCCATAAACACCACGCGACTCGCCAAGCGCTCGACCTCAATCGGCGCATGGGTGATGTACAACACGGGCAAGCCCGTCTCATGCGCCAGCTCGTCAATCAAGCCCAAAAGCTCGCCCTTGGCACGCCAGTCGAGCGCCGAAAGCGGCTCATCCATGCACAACAAGCGTGGCTTGGAAAGCAGCGCACGCGCTATCGCCACACGCTGCTTTTCGCCGCCGGAAAGCGTCGTCACCGACTGATCGAGCTTGGCAAAAATACCCACGCGACGCGCCAACTCTTCAAGCCCCGTCTCATCAACCTGACTTGCCGCTTTATGGTCAGCTTTGGGCGCACGTTTAATCGCGTAGTCGAGATTGCCGCGCACCGACAAATGCGGAAACAGCGCCGCATCCTGAAACACAAAACCAATATCACGCTTCGACGTAGGCAGATGCCACTTGCCATCCTGCCAGCGCTCATCATTAAAACTCAGCTGCCCCCGCGTGCCCTTGTCCAGCCCGGTCATGGCACGCAGCAAGGTACTTTTGCCCGAACCCGAACGCCCAAACAGCACCGTCACACCACTGGTTTCAATTTCAAACGCGCCTGAATGCAGTTGAAAATCGCCTTGTCGCAGTGAAAGTTCACCTTTAAGCATTGCCTACCCTACCTTGACTGAAAATCGACGATTCAAACCGTACACCAGCATCAACACCACCACGGAGAAAATCACCATCATTAACGAAAGAATATGCGCCTCACGATATTCCAAGGCCTCAACGTGATCGAAAATCGCAATCGAGACCATGCGCGTGACCTCAGGAATATTGCCACCGACCATCAAGACGACCCCGAACTCTCCCACCGTATGCGCAAAAGTGAGCGTGGCCGCCACAAGAAAGCCTCGCCGACTAAGCGGCACGACGACAGTAAAAAAACGGTCAAGCAAGCTCGCACGCATGGTTGCCGCCGCCTCCACCATGCGCATAGGCAAGGCTTCAAAAGCGTGCATGAGGGGCTGAACTGCAAATGGCAGTGAATAAATCACTGAACCGATAATCAGTCCCGCAAAACTGAACGTCAGCTGCCCTTCAAAACCAAAGTGACGCAAAAAATTGGTCACCGAGCCATTGGGATTCATCACGATCAAAAGATAAAACCCCAGCACCGTCGGCGGAAGCACCAAAGGCAAAGCCACAACAGCCTCCAAAACCACCCGCCATCCTGACTGCATTTTTGCCAGCCACCACGCCAAGGGCGTACCCACAACCAATAAAATCAGCGTCGTCACCGCCGCAACCTTGAGCGTCAGCCAGATCGGGGTCAAATCCAACGATGTTCCAGCAATCTCTAGCACGCAAGCGGCTCCTTAGGGTGTTTTGTAGCCGTAGCGCTGGATAATGGCGCGCGCATCGTCAGAACGCATATACGCCCAAAACGCGGCAGCAGCTGGATTGTTTTCGGCGCGTTTGAGGATGACAGCAGCCTGATCGAGATGTGCATACATTTCTTGGGGAGGAAGCCAATACTGCCCCTTACCAAAAGCAGGGCTTTCAGGATCGACCAACTGTGAAAGCGCCAAAAAACCTAGCGACGCATTTCCCGTCTGCACGTACTGAAAGGCGTGTGCCAAACTTTCACCATTGACCACTTTAGGCTTCACCGTGTCGTACACGCCCAATTCTTGCATCACCTTAATCGCCTCAGCGCCATAGGGAGCAACCTTGGGGTTCGCAATCGCCAAATGATTAAACTCAGCTTTTTCCAGCACGGTTTTATAGTGCTCTTTGACTGGCAAACTCGGACTCCACAACGCCAATACCCCTTGGGCGTAAAGCATGTAGCTCCCCTCAACCGCAAGTCCATCCTTAACCAGCGCTTGGGGCTTAACCACGTCGGCGGCAAAAAACAGATCATACGGGCCGCCATTCACAATCTGCGCGTACAGCTTGCCTGTTGGCCCGCTAGACAGCTTAAGCTCATGCCCCGTCTTGCTCTTAAAGTCCGCCCCCAAATCCTCTAGAACCTTGGCGAAATTCACGGCAACCGAAACATTCAATGTTTCGGCGTACACTGGCGAACAAAACAAACCCGCAGCCAGCACGCTTGTCAAAAAAATGTTTTTCATCAATCAAACCTCAAGGCTTTAACGGGCTCATGACCCGCTGGTTAATGGCATAAAACAGGAATAGGGTAATGAATGAAAAACCTAATAATATCGCCGACAAGCGATGTGCCTTATCGTATTCCATGGCCGAGGTGTAATCATAAATCGCAATGGAAACCACCTTGGTTTCACCTGCAATACTGCCGCCCAGCATGGCGATAACCCCAAACTCGCCCACGGTATGGGCAAAGGTAATCACCACCGCCGTTAAAATGCCTGAGCGCGACAACGGCAGAACCACGCTAAAAAAGCGATCCAATGCTGAGGCGCGCATGGTGGATGCGGCATCCAAATAACGCCCACCGATCGAGGAAAATGCTTCGCGCAAAGGTTGCACCGCAAAAGGCAAGGAATAAATCACCGAACCAATCAAAATACCCCAAAAGGTAAAAGCCAAATGCGACAGACCGATAGATTCCAGACCGCCCCCCACCGCACCTTTGGGTCCTAATACAATTAAGAGATAAAACCCAATGACCGTGGGCGGCAAAACCAGCGGCAATGAAACCAAAGCCGCCACCATATTGCTCGCTCTGCTTTTGGTATGCGCCAGCCACCAGGCAAGCGGCATGGAAATCACTAGCAAAATAAGCGTGGTCAAGCCCGCAAGTTTTGCTGTTAACCAAATCGCCTGCCATTCGCCGTAAGTTAATCCAAACATAGGTGATTACCGATTATGGATTATTCGACTTTTTCGCCCGGCAATAAGAAGCCATAATGACGCATCACCTTACGCGCATCTTCGGTACGCATATACTCTGCAAACGCGGCAGCGGCTTTATTATCTTTCCCGAATGTAGTGACTGCATAAGCCTGCTCCAATGGCTTATGATAATTTTCAGGAATCATGTAATAACCGCCTTGCTTGGCGAATTTTTCATTCAATGCCAAAGACAGCGCAATAATGCCAATTTCAGCCGCTTGGGTATCAACGAGCTGTGCGGTATGTGAAATGTTTTCGCCATAAACAATTTTGGGTTCAACTTTTCCCCAAACACCCGCATGTTCTAGATAGTGTCGTCACAAGATATAATAAACGGTAGACATCGTAACAACCCCAAAATCAAATGCCAGAAGCCACTCATCGACACGATATATCAGACAGACATTGGGAGCTGCTCGAACCGCATTT
>JBFXGB010000095.1:0-6428 GCA_050178405.1 Halothiobacillaceae bacterium | reverse complement strand
GCAACCCACCACGGAAAAACACTTCAGCGAGGGCGTTGTTGAGCTTCCATAAACGACAGAAAAAACATTGTTTTTGAATGACTTTTCCTTAACTTAATGGCAGTGACGCCGGAGCGTGGGAACGATATAAAAATTGCGGTGTGCCTAACGAAACAAGGTAAGCGGCGGCTGGAAGCTGTCCGCTTGAGCGCCATGTTAGATTTCACTCGTAATGAGAGATGGAGTTTCAGCCAATTTATCCAATTTTTTTAATCGCGCTATAGAGCGATCATTTTGCTTCTTGATGTCGAACATGGCTTTATAGATAGCGAGAGCGTCATCAGTCTCCTCGCTACAGCGACTTTCAATCGAGCCGAAATTTTTGTTTTCATACATATCCCAAACAGATTTTCCAGTTTCCAATGTCTTGCCCTTCAGATATTTCTGGTACAAAGCCGACTTGGTCTTTGGATAAGCAAAATATGCTTGATTGAAAGAAAATTGACAGTAAGTTGCGATCGCCAAATCTATCTGGCGACAACCGCACAGGAGATCGTAAATCCTATCTTGGTTAGCAATCGAGTTTGAAGAAAGTCGTGCCAATAACGCAGGTATGTCGCTGTGAGAAATCCCAATGCCAGCAAGCATTAAGGAACCTGCTTGATCTTTTGCCTCTATAGATTGCCATTCTCGCTGGAACAGTTGAAAAATCTCTCGCAACACAGCCACTTCACTGCCTAGCTGCCACTCCCAAATATTGTGCTTTTTTCCAACACGATCTTGAATGGGATAGTAGGTCTGAAATGAGCCTCCAAGAATCTTGTGACCCGGCAATACTGGAGAAAATGTCATTCCACCAGGAGTCTTTCGGGTTCGGTCTTTGGCGGGAACATAGTATTCAAGGTCAAAGAAAATGACTTTCGTTTTTTCAGGGTAGAAGCGAAGCATATTGTGATATCTAACGTGTAATAGACACCTTGTCAGGCATCTATATCTTGGTAATAAGGTGTATATCTCGTCTTGTAGTGATACAACGCATTGTTTTTAAACGTAAATAAAAACAATCCAGGCGTAACCAGAAAACAAACCACACAGCCCTTAATATTTCGCCAGTGTGGCTCACTCGGTGACAGGCCACACGGGCAAGCCTGAGTATATAAGACGCAGCGGCTCGAACGTGCACTCGTGCGAGCATGGGGTGTGCTTAAAGCTGGTCGGATCAGATCATGACGTACCCTGGGATCACCGACTAGCGCTGGTGAAAAATCTGAATCTTTTCAATGCCACGCACGCCACGCAAGCTGCGCAGCAAGTCATTGCACACCCGCACGCGCCACGATCCACCCACGCTTATACGCCCGCTGGCCATGTGATTGCGTACATCCAAACTCACGCTGCAACCCCCGGCACAATACGGCTCAAATACCGCGAATAACGCCTCCAAATGCACAGACTCAAGCGTGTGACTGAGCGTTAGACGCAATTCACGTGCAAGCTGGGCGCGTGCCTGATCCATGCTCATCAGACCTTTCACACGCAGACGCACGCCATTGGAAAAGTTGTCATAGCTTGCGCCACCTTCCAGCACCAGCACCTGATCAAGAAGCAATTGATCGCCCCAGCGCTTTAAATCTTCTGGATACAGGCGCGCCTCAATGCGCCCAGTGCCATCATCCAGCAACAAAAAGGCCTCTTTTTCACCCTGTTTGGTGATGCGTGGGCGTATGGCAACCAGTAATCCGGCAACAAAGACCTGGCGTTCCTGCGGTTTGCGATAACCGCCTTTGTCATCCCCGCCGGAGGGTGCAGCGGCCTGTGCTGCCCCAAGATGTACGTGTTCGAGTTGTGCCGTCAACTCGGCAAAGCGCACGTCGCAGAACTGCGTGGTTTCCTCCAGCACGCTGTCCATCGGATGCCCAGTCAAATACAGACCCAACACCTCTTTTTCTTGGCGCAGGCGCTCAAAATCATCCCATTCGGGCAACTCCTGTAGCGGCAAGGGTGCGGCATCGTCCTCTGTGGCGAACATGGCGAACATATCCACCTGCCCTGCCGCGTCCTGTTCTGCCTGATGCTCCGCAAGGCGCAGTGCATCCGGCATGGAGGCCATCAAGGACGCACGATTGCTTGCCAAACCATCCAGCGCACCCGCGCGAATCATGGCCTCCAACACGCGGCGATTGAGGCGGCCACGATCCACACGGCGTAAAAAATCGTGCAAATCAATAAACGCCCCGCCCTGTTGCCGCGCGGCAAGAATCGACTCAATCGCCCCCTCGCCCACGCCCTTAATCGCCCCCAAGCCGTAAATCACCGTGGCATCATCCCGAATGGTAAAGCGATAGGCTGAATCGTTGACGCGCGGCGGCTCCACCTTCAAGCCCATACTGCGGCATTCTTCAATCAGCACCACCACCTTGTCGGTGTTGTCCATATCCGCCGACAACACCGCCGCCATGAACGCCGCAGGGTAATGCGCTTTGAGCCAAGCGGTTTGCACCGAGAGCAAAGCATAGGCCGCCGAGTGCGATTTATTAAAGCCGTAACCGGCAAATTTCTCCATCAAATCAAAGATATAACCGGCAACGCCCGCATCCACGCCGCGCCCTGTCGCACCGGCGATAAAAATCGCCCGCTGCTCCGCCATTTCCTCGGCCTTTTTCTTACCCATCGCCCGACGCAACAAGTCCGCACCGCCCAAGGAGTAACAGGCCAGCACTTGCGAAATTTGCATCACCTGCTCTTGATACACGATAACCCCGTAAGTGGGCTTCAAAATCGGCTCAAGGTCAGGATGCGGGTATTCAATCGGCGCACGCCCATGTTTACGCGCAATAAAATCATCCACCATGCCCGACTCCAGCGGCCCGGGACGGAACAGCGCCACCAGTGCGATGACATCTTCAAAGCAATCCGGCTGCAAGCGGCGCACCAAGTCTTTCATGCCACGCGATTCAAGCTGGAATACGGCGGTGGTTTCGCAACGCTTGAGCAATTCAAACGCTTTGCGATCGGTCAAATCAATGCCTTCAATCGTGATTGGCTCTAGGCCTTCAGCCTTGCGCACGCCGTTAATGGTTTTGACCGCCCAGTCGATAATCGTGAGTGTGCGCAAGCCCAAAAAGTCGAATTTGACCAAGCCAATGGCTTCCACGTCGTCCTTATCAAGCTGGCTGACAATGCCTTCTTCGCCTTCGGTGCGGTACAGCGGGGTGAAATCCGTGAGCGCACCAGGGGCAATGACCACGCCGCCCGCGTGTTTGCCCGCGTTGCGCGACAAGCCCTCAAGTTGCAGCCCCATATCTAAAATGGCTTTCACTTCGTCATCGTTGTCATAACGCGCTTTGAGTTCTTCGGTCTTGTCGATGGCATCCTGCAAACCAATGCCCAACTCCAGCGGAATCAGCTTGGCAATGCCATCGACAAAACCATAGCCATTACCTAACACGCGCCCCACATCGCGCACCACCGCCTTGGCTGCCATGCTGCCGTAGGTGATGATCTGCGACACGCTCTCGCGCCCATAGGTGCGTGCCACGTAATCAATCACCTCATCGCGGCGTTCCATACAAAAATCCACGTCGAAGTCCGGCATGGATACCCGCTCTGGGTTCAGAAAACGCTCAAAAAGTAAATCATAAGGAATCGGGTCTAAGTCAGTGATTTTTAATGAATAGGCCACCAAAGACCCCGCCCCCGAACCGCGTCCAGGCCCGACCGGAATATCGTTGCGCTTCGCCCACTGAATAAAGTCAGCCACAATCAAAAAGTAGCCTGGAAAGCCCATTTGCAGAATGGTGTTCAGCTCAAAACGCAAGCGCTCGAAATACATGGCGCGCTTGGCTTCGGCATCAACATCGTCAGGCTTGATAATGCTTTGCAGACGCTCTTCCAGCCCGCGCTCGGCTTCTTGGGTAATAAACTCGGCTTCAGTCATGCCTGCCGGAATCGGAAACTTGGGTAAAACAGGCTTACCCAAGGTGAGGCTGACCGAACAACGCTTGGCAATTTCAACCGTATTTTCAATGGCTTCCGGTAGGTCTTTGAATAATTCAATCATCTCTTCAGGCGAGCGTAAATATTGCTGCTCGCTGTAGATGCGCGGGCGTTTGGGGTCATCCAGCACCCGGCCTTCGTGAATACACACGCGCACTTCATGCGCCTCGAAATCCTCGCTCGCCAAAAAACGCACATCATTGGTGCCGACGATGGGCGCATTCATCTCTGCCGCCAAAGCAACGCTGCGATGCAGCACATCCTCCTCGCCCGCCCGCCCCGTGCGGCTGACTTCCAGATAAAAACGCTCAGGAAAAACAGCTAACCAGTGAGCCAGCAATGCTTTTGCCTGCTGGGGTTGTGAACTTAATAGCGCCTGCCCTATCTCCCCTCCCCGACCGCCGGATAGCGCAATGATGCCCGCGCAACTCTCAAGGTTGAGCCATTCGCGTGCAAGCGTTGCCACCCCTCCACTCAAGCCTTCCATATAACCTCGCGACACCAAGCGCGTAAGATTGCGAAAGCCCTCGTTATTTTGCGCAAGCAACACCATACGGCTCGGTTCTTTGTCGGCCAAGCCTTGCAACACCACATCCACGCCCAAAATCGGTTTAATCCCTGCGCTTTGCGCCGCTTTGTAAAACTTCACAAAGGCAAACAAATTGCACTGATCGGTTAAAGCCAATGCGGGAATGCCCATTGCGGCAGCGCGCTTCATCAATGGCTTGATGCGCACCAAGCCATCCACCAGCGAATACTCGGTATGCAGGCGCAAATGGACAAAACTCATGCCAATAATCCCAAGGTTTCTTTTTCCATCGCGCGCAAATCTTCCATCTCGTCCTCGCTAAAACCGGCCTGCATCCGCCCTAGTTCGTCATACGGGCCGCGAATGCGCCCGCTCATATATTGCTGCAACAACTCGCGGAACGTGATGCGTGCATCCAAACCGCGCTCAAGGCAAAGATGCCGAAACCACTCCGTGCCAATGCGCACATGCCCCATTTCTTCGCGGTAAATCACATCCAGAATCTCCACCAAGCGCGTCTCCCCGACCGCGCGCAAGCGGCGTTGCAGCCCAGGGGTGACATCCAGCCCCCGCGCCTCCAGCACACGCGGCACGAGCGCCATGCGAATCAGCACATCATCATCCGTGCGCCGCACCATCTCCCACAAATCATCATGCGCCGGATAGTCGCCATAATCCTTGCCATAATCATTCAGATACGCACGCAGCAACTCAAAATGCGCCGCCTCTTCAAAAGCCACCTGCAACCAGTCGGCATAAAATTCACGCGGCATATTGGAGAAGCGATACACCGCATCCAGCGCGATATTGATGGCGTTAAATTCGATATGCGCCAGCGCGTGCGCTAGAGCCAAACGCCCCTCCAATGAACCCAAACCGCGTGTCGCAAGCTGTTGACGCGGCACAAGCTCTGGACGCGTGGGGCGACCGGGATCAGGAATCGGCAATACATCGTCAAGGTGCTGTAATGGCAATTCCCCCGACGCAAAGACTTGTCGCACACGGCGCACGCAGTCGGCTTTCTTGCCAGGGTCAGAGGCCATCAAGCAATGCAGAGCCGCCTGCTGAATAGTGCTTGCATGATTCATAAGCAATTAAATATCAAATGCTTGCTTTGAATTTTGAATAAACAATTCAAATTCTTGCTCAAGCCGATGGTAGGTCTCAATGGCACGCAATCCGCGCTCGGTTAAGCGCGTGCCGCCACCGTGCGCGCCGCCCGTTTCGGTGGTGACGAGCGGCGTATCGCCTAGCGCATTCATTTCCTCCACCAACTGCCAGGCGCGTTTATACGACATGCCAATGGCCTTGGCCGCCTGACTAATCGAACCTTTTTCCGCAATGGCTTCCAATAGGCTCACCTTGCCGATACCCAAAAAACCACCGCACGAGCCTTCAATCCACAAGCGAGCGCGCACCGATTGTCCAAAGAGCGTGCCGGGAAGTTTTTTCTGCATGATGGTATTGATACGTTTGCATGAAAGGGCGCGCAGTATACCATCGTCAAACTTAGAGGCTCATGGAGGGATATTTGCAGCATGTGGACGACAGAACAGGTTTTAGGCGGCCTTAGTGCTGAGGATTTTTTGCGCGACTATTGGCAGAAAAAGCCGCTGCTGATTCGTCAGGCCTTCCCTCAATTTAAGGCTCCCATCACGCCGGAAGAACTCGCAGGTCTCGCCTGCGAAGACGGCGTGCATAGCCGCATGGTGCTCGAACATGGCGGGAATAAACCTTGGGAATTGCGCTACGGCCCATTCACCGAAGACGACTTTAACGCCCTACCTGCGGCGGGCTGGTCAATTTTAGTGTCCGATGTGGAAAAAGCCCTGCCGGAAATTATGTCCATGAGTGAGCCGTTTCGCTTTATCCCCGACTGGCGGATTGACGATTTAATGATGAGCTACGCCCCGCCCGGCGGGTC
>JBFXGB010000094.1:0-6598 GCA_050178405.1 Halothiobacillaceae bacterium | reverse complement strand
TTTGCTTGCGCGGCATATTCACGCTTTGGTGGCCGTCATTGTGCCCTGTATCGCAGATGAGGTGGCTTACGACTTAGGGATTGAATCGTCGCTCATCACTCAGCCGCAATCTAAAAGGTACGCGCAATCCATGCCGTTCTTGGGTTTTGCAACTTGGCAGCGACCCTTGAAACTCACTCGGGGAGCGGTATGCGATGACGATTTTGACCCTGACGAGGACTTGAGTATGCCGTGGGAGGTTGGCTCTGGGGGTAAAGCGAGCGTGCAGTTACATCAAAAAATGGAGGTGTGACTGTGGACGCAGTAACAGGGGGAGAAGATAAAAAAAGTGCAGCCTACCACTCTCGCGCCCGTCAGCTTTGGGCGCGGTATGAGGATGATGAAGATGTTGAGGATGTCGAGCCAAACCCCAATTGGTCGGGTTTTATCGACTGGCTGATATCCATCCGCGCCACGTTACGACCAGCGAGTTGGCGGCAATATCGTGCCGCCGTGGTTCATAGGATGGAGCAACAGCACGTACCCGATCGGCACGAGCTTCATGCCCGCCTGATGGCGTTCGTTAATCTCCCCGATCGTAAGACACTCCCTGCACGCACCTCATCTGCGAGGTGCAAATCACTCTCTGATGCTGACCTGCGCGCCTTAATTCAGCACTTAGGTGCGCAGGATGGGATATGGGACAGGATTGCCGGTCAATGGTTGGTGTTTGGGGGCATCACGGGTTTACGCCCCGGAGAATGGCAGAGCGTGAGAGCTCGCCCCAATGAAGACGAAATGATTTTGTACGTCAAAAATAGTAAGCATGATGCCGTCCGTGCGCATGGCCCTGAGCGAACCCTGCATGTCCGCGCCTCCCATTCATTGCAAAGAAACCTGCTGACGTTTATTCAAAGCATTCAATCCGAGGACTTCGATGATGTGTACGAGGGCTGCCGTAACGCCTTATGGCGGGCAACCAAAGCGTTATGGCCACGGCGCAAAAAGCAGATATCCTTATACAGCGCCCGCCACCAGTTTGCTGCCGATGCCAAATCAGCCGGTCTTATGCCGGAAATGATCGCGGCACTGATGGGTCATGCGGTGACAGAAACGCACCAAACACACTATGGTAAACGTCGATCTGGTCATGGACGCGTGATGGTCGAAGCAGAGCCGAGCGAAGTGATGCGCGTGGCCGAACGAATGCAGCAGAAAACATCAAAGGCATCGAGTGGCGTAGGGGCTATGGCTCATTGGTGACATAACCGATGTGCTGCCTGCTTGGAAACTGAGAATTTTCAACGTCACCCCATTTGAGGTTGAATATTTCACGATGAAGAGCGTCTTGCGCCGGACATCCATGCGCTCAATGAGAAGCACTGAATTAAAAGCGCGCTAGGCTCAAATATTCGGAGTAGCAAAGTAGCAGGAGTAGCAGTTTCAACATAACGTTCGGCTTCAATATTTCGTCAAATTCTGTATTGGGAGTAATCCATCGGCGCGGCGCGTGGGAGACGCTGGGGTTGCCAATGCTGGAATGAGTGCGCGGGTTATAAATCACCAAAGACTGCTTGAACCGATCGGGTTTATCCATCCTGATGAAGCTGAGGCAAGCTACTTCAGGAAACTCGCTGAAAAGATTGAATCGTCGGCTTATAGTTAATGACAGGGAAAACCGCCAAAACGCCTCGAATCGCCGATAAACATCAAGTTTTTGGTTGGTTGCTCGAAAAAAGGACTGAAATGAACTCAAATGTTGAGTTGCTCAGCGGTTCCTTAAGGATGTTGATTTGGCCTGCAATTAGTAAGGGTGGGTAAACGCAGCGCATCCACCAAGGGGCAACGGAGGATGCGCCGCGCATATCCACCCAACAATCGTCGCGAAATTTGCATTAACGATCTTTCGTTGACCGTGTTTTAACCCGTGAAAATGCGTGTAAATTCAATAGGTAACGGATTACAGCGCCTCAATTTTTAGCTTCGCTGTTCCGAGGGTAATACTCCCGCCTGGAACCAACGGACGCGCCTGTCCGGGTTCGACACGGTACTTTTTATCGTCTTGGTCATAAAACCACGGCTCATCGGTCAGATTACGCAAAATATGCGCACCCGCTTGCTTGGGATGGTTTTCAACCTTACCGACAATGTCATTGGCATGCGCAAGCCCCGAGCCCATATCCAGATGATGCCGCCGTAAAAGTGCATCTGCATGGACAACCAGCTTAGAATGCCCACCGGGAAACTGCACTGAGATCAACTGCCGAAAATTAAGCAGCGCGCCACAATGAAAACAGTTTCTTTTCGGAGCATCGACATCTACCAAATTCACCGCTGAGCAGGACGTGCAGCGCACCGCATTAGCCTCCATTTCCATAAACAAATGCCGCCAATCCGCCAACCGTGTTCGTTTATTACTCTGATGAATCCCTTCGGTAAACGTTTGAAGAAACGCCTTTTTTAGAGCGGCTGGACACAACATTTCCCAGCGTTTGACACTGTATGCCAGCATCGCATCGCCCACCGCGCTATTGCGCTGATCCGTGGGGTGATGCACAAAAATCGGCTCATCAGCATAAAACTTGCGCTTGGCCGGTTGATCCCAGCACCTGACCTGCGCAGTCAAACGCCCCTCCATCGGGTGCTCCCATATCCAAAGTTGGTAAAGAAGAATGGCCAACGAATACAAGTCACTCTGGGCATTCGGCTTGTCCTTGCCCAAAGCTACCTCGGGCGCCATAAACTCAGGCACCCCCATGACCCCGGCCTCGGCATTATTGACAACCACATTATCGTTGTCGCAAACAATTAACTGCCCGGCGTCAAAATCAAACTGAATATTGCCCAAATTGATGTCGCAGTAAGCCAACCCGGCATGGTGTACCGCTTCGAGTGCTATACCGATTAAATAGCTCAAACGACACAAAACATCATTACGCGGTTGCTTGCGTTTGCCGTTGATAACTCGGTTCAGATGCACATAGCGATCACTGTCATACAAGGGCATGACATAGCCAAAGCTTGAGTTGTCGGGCAGCGTCACCATCTCCAAAGGCCAAATGAACTGGATACCATCAACCTCCACGCGAGGCGCGCCGCGCTGAGCTAGCATCTCAAGTTGTTTCCGCTGCTCTTGGCTTGCGAGCCTAGCGTGATACCACTTCACTGCATAAGCCTTACCATCTGAACGGCTGGTCACTTTATAGATAGTGCCTTGCCCACCTTGCGCCAAGCGCGCATCAAGCGTGTAGTCATTGCCACTTGCCCCATGAAACTCAACTGACTTCATGATTGATCCTCCTGCACGGATTCTTTCTCAGCATCGACATCTTCCAGGAAGAAAACAACACACCCCATATCATCGCCAACCCCATGTTCGCTCCAGTGCCGCAATTGCTTAGGAAGAGTGTCCTGCAACCAACCCAATCCATACTGCATCGTTTTGTCGTAAATATCGCGCACACTTCGCTCAGGTTCGCGCAGCGAATCGGTCATGCCGTCGGTAGTTAGCAGCACCATGGCCACAGACGAATCCGGACAAGTCAGCATCTTGACCGAAGTTTGGCAGGCATACGCAGCTTGCGGACTGCTCAAACTATCGGTTGCCAAACCCACGTTCTGGTTCCCATTCTGCTGCGTGAAAACCTCCTCCACCACAATACCCTCGGCGCAGTGGCGCAGCACAAACAGCGAACTATCCCCAATCGCCGCCATCAGCAGCATCTGCTCATAAAGAATGCACAAAGCCACCGTCGTCCCGTAACGACTGATAGAAGCCTCTGATTCGGCTTCAACCTGGTCTTCGGGGTGCTTGCTCGCGTGCTCGATGACGGCTTCGCGCCATTGCCTCGGTATTTGCTTACCGATACGCTGTTCAAAGTCAACGCGTAAGCGCGAGGCGCGATTATCCGGCGCATCATCCTTAAACGAACCCAAGCCCAGCACCCATTGATCGACCACATCACGCACCACCAGCATAGCGAGATGCGCCCCTATCTCGCTGCGGGTGTACTTTTCGCTGCCATGACCGTCGGCCACTGCCAACACGGTATAGGGCACACCCTTGTAAAACTGCTGCACCGCCATACACGCATCCTGACAAGGTAACCCCTTATCCATATGGGCAGCACCCGTCGGACTGGCGAGAATGACATGCCGCCCGTTATAACTCAGGCACAACGCAGCTGGTGCAACTTTGGCTGACATCAGAAAACCTCCGAAGCATCTCCAAAACCAAGATCAGGCGCACCCGTATCCTCCAAAGCCTGCTTGTGAATCGACACAGGATTCACTACAGCGCCATCATCCCCCTTCATGCTGCTCTTCGAGGCCGAAGTCGTCGCTACCACACTCGCAAGACGAATAAACTGCACTAGTTTGCGCGGCGTATCCGCATGTAGAGTTTCAATCTGCCCCTCTTTGCGCAAGTAAGGAGAAATAAACGCATCCAACTCTGCCTTGTTGTAATCCCCCTCGTGTTCACCGATGCCAATCGACAGGCGTACCGCCTTCTTGCCCCACGTCGCATCGTCCAACGCCTTAATGGCCGCCTCATACGTCGCTTGAGTATCCGTGCAATAACCATCAGAGAGCAAAATGCACACCGGGGGCACGTTTCTTAGGCCAATCTTGTCCACACGCAGCGCATCCACCAGTAAATTCACTGCCGCTGCCGTGCCCGTCGAACCGCCTGTTGCCTCCATATCCTTCCACTGAAAATCCGCCACAGGCACAGGATCAGGGCCGACATGCCATTCCGCTTTGTCACCAAAACGAATAGCGCGCATATAAATTTTGACCCGCTCACTGTCTTCAATTTTCTGAATTTCTGGCAAAACATCGCGGATCGCCCAATTAACCCGCTGGATTTTCGTCCCCTGCATCGAATACGACCAGTCAATCAGCCAGAAAAAATGCAAGCTGCGGTGACTCGCCTCGCCCTCAATGCCAAGTGGAGTCGTGGTGAAATTGGACATAGCATTTTCCTAAAATTGGGCGTGGGTGGCACGCATGAATAGAACGATTTTCGATAGTCTGAGAATACAAAAAACAAAAAGCCAATTACTGATTGCGAACAAGGCGAACGCTGAAGGTGAGGTACTTAGCGTACTTAGCGTACCAGTCGCCTTTGCCTTCGCTGAAGTTGACAGCCCACGCGGAGCCGGAGCTGGCCGCATACGGCGAACCCGACCAAACCCGATCATCTACCGCATTTGGGAACACATTTAGATCAATCGTGGGAGACCCAGATGCCACTCCCAAACACCGACCATCTTGAAGCACACCGTTTACCTTAACTGTACGACCTTTTGCGTCTAGTACGATTGGTCTGCGCCCTTGAGGGCAGCAAACAATACTATGCAATTCATCAATCGTCGGCAGCCGCCAGTCTTTTTTCCCGGCAAATGCAAGCTTTATTTCCATCGCGTCGCACCAAGCCATACGCCTTGCTTCCCCTGTACACGAGTTTCCCGACCAAGTTTGTCCGAAATAGCAACGCATCCACCGCAGCCCGGTGGTGGTGTCCAACACCGTTCCGTCGCCCAGACCCCAATAGCGCCGTCCTTTGTCGAGATATTTGACCGCTTCCGTGGATGCCGAAAGTGGTGCTTTGTCGGGATGCGCCTTCGTTGCAACATGGAGCGGGGCAGATTGCGTGTGGGGCGTTGCTATGGACTCTTTTTCGCCCAAAACACCCAAGACAATACCCCAAACATCCAGCGCCCACTGCGCAAGCCGTACATCTATACCGGTTGCGTTATGCAGGCGAACCACTAAACGCGGACGCAGAATCGACCACGGTGTACCGTCTGATTTATTTCTCAGCAATTCCTCGGCCAAGCGTTCTTCAACCACTGATAACAGTACGCGCGCCTCACGCCGATGCTGCGGCAAATAATCATGCAGCAAAGCCTTCAAGCGCCTCGGGTCTTGACTCAAGCCATGGCCATACTGCGTCACTAACTGGATGAGTACTTTATGCGGGGACATTTGCTGTGTCATCGTAATCTCAAGTCAGGCCTATCATTTTCGCTGTCTGGGGAAACACTGATTTATTCGCCATTCCCGTGCATACGGGAATCCAGCGCCTTAATTTGACTGGGCTCCCGCCTACACGGGAACGACGTAGTGAACTAATCATAGGACTTACGCAAAACCGCCCCAGCGGCGTTAAAGCGTGCGTGTACTGTCTTCGGCGCTTTGCCTTGCTGGGACACTTTTGCGTAAGTCCTAAATCAGCGTCGCCATAGCAAATCCTACCGCACGCATCATACGCAAGATGGGTAAAAATGTCCGCTAGCAGGCTGCTGAAATACTCATTGCAGCAGCCTACTAAGCCCGCAAGAATCCTTGTAGGGGAATTATGTGCAGCAATCGGTCGTATCGGCATCGAAAGCCTATAAAAAATCCGCATTCAATCCATTAAGTGCATCACTTTAATCGGGCATGTTCACCCTAAACTAAGAATCAACCCAACACACACCGCCACAACGCCAATAAATGCGCCACATCCCCCGCTGCACGATGCTGGTAAGGTGCTTCGAGTTCAGCACTTTCCTGACACGCATTGAGGATGTCCGGTGCATGGATTCCTGCCGCTCGCAGTTTCGGGGCTTGG
>JBFXGB010000093.1:0-6619 GCA_050178405.1 Halothiobacillaceae bacterium | reverse complement strand
CGCCCGCATGGTTCAGAGCTTCAAACGCTTGACCTGCGGTGAGCGCGCCGTCGCCAATCACCGCCACGGCCTGATGCGCTTCGCCGCGCATTTTGAAGGCTTTGGCAAAGCCAAGTGCGGCGCAGATGGAGGTGCTGGAGTGCCCCGCGCCGAAGGGGTCGTATTCACTTTCGCTGCGTTTGGTAAAGCCGGACAGGCCACCAAACTGGCGTAAGGTGGACATGGCTTCGCGCCGCCCGCTGAGGATTTTGTGGGCATAGGCTTGGTGGCCGACATCCCAGATGAGCTTATCGTGCGGCAGGTTTAACACGCGATGCAGGGCGATAGTGAGTTCCACCGTGCCAAGATTAGCCGCCAGATGACCGCCGGTGTTGGATACGCTGTTGATAATAAAACGACGCACTTCGCCCGCGAGCTGGTTGAGCTGCGTGGTGGACAGCGCTTTTAAGTCATCAGGGGTGTGAATGGATTCGAGCAGGAGCATGGTTTAGGCCTCGCGCGCGACGATGTAGTGCGCCAGTTGCTGCAAAAGCTCGTTTTTAGGTAAGCAATCCAACGCGGCGATGGCTTCGTCACGTAATTGGGTTGCGAGAGTATGCGCGCCCTCCAAACCAAGCAGACTAACGTAGGTTGGTTTGCCATCCGCAGCATCCTTGCCTTGGGTTTTGCCCGTGGTGTGGCTGTGGGCGGTTACATCCAGAATATCGTCGCGCACCTGAAATGCGAGGCCAATAGCGCGGGCGTAGCGGGCGAGTTGCGTTTGCGTCACAGTATCTGCATGGGCGGCTAAAGCACCGAGTTGCACGCTGGCAGCAATGAGCGCGCCAGTTTTGAGGCGGTGCATGTGCTCAAGTGCAACAAGGTCGATAGTCTGACCCACGGCAGCAAGGTCTAAGGCTTGTCCGCCGGCCATGCCTTGTGAGCCGCTGGCTTGGGCGAGTTCACGCACCATGGCGAGGCGCGTGTCGGCATCGAGCTCAATCGCGGTGGTCAGAGTGGCAAAGGCCAAGGTTTGCAGCGCATCGCCCGTCAGAATCGCCGTGGCTTCATCAAATGCACGGTGGCAAGTGGGGCGGCCACGGCGTAGGTCGTCATCGTCCATGGCGGGCAAATCATCATGCACGAGTGAGTAGGCATGAATTAGTTCGACTGCCGCTGCGGGTGCATCTAAGCAGGCATCATAAGCGCCCAACATGTTGCCCACGCGATACACCAAAAACGGACGCACGCGCTTCCCCGTGCCCAAAGCCGCGTAACGCATAGCGCAGTGCAGGCGACTTGGCGTGGATTCGGCGGCAGGCAGGATGCGCTCCAGAGCCTGCTCGACACGCGCTGCCGATTGGCGCATGGCGTAGAGAAGCCCTTCAGCCTGCATGGTTGCCTGCGTGATTGCCTATGTTTTCGGCACTGAAATTTTCTAAAGAGCCTTCGCGGGTCAATATTTCCACGCGCTGCTCGGCATGGCTGAGCATGTTTTGGCACAAACGGGTAAGTTGTACGCCGCGCTCAAAGTCACGCAGGGCATCTTCAAGCGTTTGCTCGCCTTGTTCCATGCGTGCCACAACGGCCTCAAGCTCCTTGAGCGAGGCTTCAAACTGCGCCACATCGACGGCTTCGGGGGTATCAGATAAAGCGGTTTTACGCGGACGAGTCGCCATGGTTGGAGGATGATTAGCAAAGGAAAGTAGGCGATTCTAGCACGGACATACCGCGTTGATGGGGGACTGATGTCAGTCCTTATTCGGCCAAATGAGCGAGAAATCAAAAGTGATGCTGCATTCTCCTAGCTCAAAGTCCACGGATTCATCGGCGACATCGCAGAGTTTGATGTAGCGGCCTTCGGTGAGTCGGTAAATTTTGGCCACGCCATCGTCCACGTTGACCATGACGTAATACTTCACGCCCTCGCGCTCGTAGAGTTTGAATTTGAGGTTTTGATCTTTGAGCGCGGTGGATTTGGAGAGGATTTCAAAAATAAGCGCCGGAGCGCGGGTGATGTACGCGCCACTCACGGGATGGCAGACCACCAAATTGTCCGGTTGCACCACCGTGTCTTCGTCGATGCGCCAGTCAACTGGGAGCAAGGCTTGGCATTTTTGGCAATTTTTTTGCGTGTTGAGTGCGTTTTCTAGTACCCAAGCGATTTTATTGCTCACGCTTTGGTGACCGATTGAAGGCGCGGGTGACATGGCGTAGGCGGTGCCGTGAATCAATTCCCAGCGGCCTTCCCATGCTTTGTAGTCATCAAAAGTGTAATGCGGCGGGTCGATGTTTATCGCGTAGGACATGGGGTGACTCCGTGGATAGCGTTGGCTGGATGTTAGCGCCTCGCGCGCCAGATGCTAAGCGCTTTTTCTTCTCGTTCTGCTGCTTAAAAATTATAGACTTTTTTCCCTGTAGCCCGGATGTCAATCCGGGGCAGACTTCGCAAGTGACTCGGCTATCCCCGGATTGACATCCGGGCTACAGGAGCGATTTAGAGCAGTCCCAAGGCTTCCGTCAGTCGCGTGACCCCGTGCAGTTCCATGCCCTTGGGCGGGCTACCTTGCAAATTGGCTTTGGGGACGATGGCGCGTTTGAAGCCGTGTTTGTGTGCTTCGCGCAGACGCTCCAAGCCGTTGGGGACGGGGCGCAGTTCACCGGCTAAACCGACTTCGCCGAAAATAATGGTGTCGGCAGGCAGCGGGCGGTTGCGCAGGCTGGAGAGCGCGGCGCAGAGTAGGGGCAAATCGGCGGCGGTTTCGCTGATTTTTACGCCGCCGACGACGTTGATGAACACGTCTTGATCGAACATGGCGATGCCGCCGTGGCGGTGCATGACGGCGAGCAACATGGCGAGACGGTTTTGCTCCAGCCCCAAGGTGACGCGGCGCGGTTGACCAAAGGGGCTGTCGGAGACGAGGGCTTGCACTTCGACGAGTAGCGGGCGCGTGCCTTCGCGCGTGACCATGATGACGCTGCCGGAGACGGGTTCTTCGTGGCGCGAGAGGAAAATGGCGGACGGGTTGCTGACCGGTTTGAGACCGTGTTCGGTCATGGCGAAGACGCCGATTTCGTTCGCCGCGCCGAAGCGGTTTTTGACGGCACGCACCAAGCGATAGCGGCTGCCGGGTTCGCCTTCAAAATACAGCACGGTATCGACAATATGTTCGAGCAGGCGCGGGCCGGCAATCGCACCTTCCTTGGTGACGTGGCCGATGATGAACACGCAGATGCCGCGCTGTTTGGCCATGCGGGTGAGCAGGGCGGCGGCTTCGCGCACTTGCGAGACCGAGCCGGGCGCGGCGGTGAGTTTGTCGGAGAACAGGGTTTGCACCGAATCGACCACCATCACGCCGGGGTTGAGCACTTCGGCTTGTTGCACAATGCGCTCCACCGAGGTTTCGGCTAAGAGTTGCAAGTCGGCGGCCTCTAAGCTGAGGCGTTGGGCGCGCAGGGCGATTTGCGCTAAGGATTCTTCGCCAGTGACATACAAGCCGGGCAGGGTGGGTTGCAGGGCAACTAAGGTTTGCAGCAGTAAGGTGGATTTACCAATGCCCGGGTCGCCGCCTAAAAGTATCACCGAGCCGGGTACAAGGCCGCCGCCGAGCACGCGGTCGAGTTCGTCCATGCCGGTGGGCAGGCGCGGGGTGTCGGCGAGTTGCACATCGCCCAAACGCCGCGCGTCTTGTGCGCCCGCGTACTGCATGATGGCGCGTTTGGAGGTATCGCTTGCTGAGGGGGCGGCTTGTTCGCTTAGGCTATTCCACGCGCCGCATTCGCTGCATTGCCCTGCCCATTTGGGGCTGGTCGCGCCGCATTCCGCGCATACGTAGTGGGTTTTGGGTTTGAGTGCCATTATTTTGCAAGCCTTTTTTTAGCCACGGAGATCACTAAGGTAAGACTTACGTAGAACTTGGATTTAGCCCCCTCTCCCCTTGCGGGAGAGGGTTGGGGAGAGGGGGTACAACCTTTGCTAGAACATAGACTTGCGCTAACTTCTCCACCCTCTCCCCAGCCCTCCCCCGTCAAGGGGGAGGGAGTAAAACAACCATTCTGCGTAAGTCCTATATGGTTTAAATGGCGTAGATACTGTTATCCAACGCAAGCCCCATGGAGGGCTGGGTTGTGGAATAATAGTACCTACGGAATTCATCTCTGTAGTTCTCTGTGGCTTCAATTAGATTTAGTTTTCAGTCACGTCACTTTCATTGCTTTCTGGCCATAACCGAGCCTGTTCGACAACTTTGCGTGCAATGCGCGTGACTTCGACCTTGCAGCCTGCCATGTCAATTTTCATGCCGACTTCGGGCAGGCATTGCAGGTGTTCAAGAATCAAGCCACTTAAGGTGTTGGCGGTGTCAGCAGGAAGTTGAAGTCCTAAGCGTTTATTGATTTCGCGCAAGGGTGTTTGGCCTTCGATGATATAGCTGCCATCGTCTTGGGCTTGGATTTCGGGGTAGTCATCATCCGGTTGCGAAGTAAATTCACCGACAATTTCTTCTAAAATGTCTTCTAAAGTCACCAAGCCTAGGATGTCACCGTATTCATCCACCACGAGCGCCATGTTTTTCTTTTCACGCTGAAAATTCATCAGCTGAGTGTGCAGAGAGGTGCCTTCGGGCACGTAGTAGGGTTCTTGGATGGAGCGCACGAAGGTCTTAAGGTTGAGTTCGCCTTTTTGGGCAATCGGCAATAAGTGGCGCAGGTTGATCGTACCGACGATGGTGTCGAGCGCGCCACGGTACACCGGTAGGCGTGCATACGGCGAGGCGCTGATGGCGTGCAGAATTTCTTCCCAATCCGCTTCAAGGTCGATGCCATCCATTTCTTGGCGCGGCACCATGATGTCTTCGACTAAGGCTTCTTCCAAATCGAGAATGCCGGTGAGCATGGTGCGGTAACGCTCGGAAATCAGGCCGCCGCTTTCACCCAGGATCGTGCGCAGTTCGTCACGGGACAGGTCGTGCCCGCTGTTGGCAGTGACTTTGACCCCGAATAGGCGCAACAAACCGTTAGAAAGCAAACCGACCGCCCAGACCAGTGGGCCAAGAATTTTTTGCAGCACGGTGTAAACATACGCGGCAGGCCAAGCGATGCGTTCGGGATGGAGTGCAGCCAAGGTTTTGGGCGCGACCTCACCAAAAACTAGCAGGGCAAGGGTCAATGCTCCAGCGGCAACAGCAATGCCTGCTTCACCAAATAAGCGCATAAAAATCACGGTGGCCAGCGTCGAGGCCATGACGTTGACAAAATTATTGCCCAGCAAAATCAGGCCGATGAGCTTGTCGGGGCGTTCGAGGAGTTTTTGGGCAAGACGTGCGCCACGGTGTCCTTGCGAGGCAAGATGACGGAGCCTGTAACGATTGAGCGTCATTAATCCGGTTTCAGAACCGGAGAAAAAGGCCGAGAGCATGATTAAGGCGATAAGCGTACTGAGCAGTAAGCTAAGGGATATGTCGTCCAAGTGAAGTATGTTGTTGTTGGAATGTTAGGGATGATAGGCGATTAGGCGGCGGATGAAAAACCCCTTTTTGCGTAAGCTCTGCTCATTTAGTCACTTAATTTAGCGACCTAAAATCCATTCGAGGACGATTTTGCTGCCGATAAAGCCTAAAAGCAGTACGGCATAGCCGCTTAATGTCCAGCGCACGGCGGTTTGGCCGCGCCAACCCACGGAGTAACGCCCAATCAGGAGTGCGCCAAAGACTGCCCAAGAAATGATGCTTAGGATGGTTTTGTGTACCAAGTGCTGGGCAAAAATATTTTCTAAATACATGAACCCGGTCAGCAGGGCGAAGGTTAAGAGCACAAAGCCGGCGCTAATCATGCGAAAGAGCAGGGTTTCCATGTCTTCAAGTGGCGGCAGGATGTGGGCTAATCCGCTGGGGCGGCGCATGTGAAGGGCGCGGTGTTGGTTGGCAAGGAGCAGAGCTTGGAGGGCGGCAAGAGTGAATAAGCTGTAGGCCAAAATCGACAGCATGATGTGGATTTCCAGCGCAAGCTGGTGGGCAACAATGTTCTGCGGAGCGCTAGGCCAAGCCAGTTGCGCCGCGAGTGCCAGCATGGTGAGCGGCAAGACCGGGAGCAGGAGGTTTTCGAGCGGTTGGCGCAGGCTGGAAACAAGGACGATTAAAAGTGTCACAAGGCCAGAGAGCGAGAGCGCTTTGAGTACACCAAGATCAAAACCTTCGCTATCGCAGCTGCATGAAACTAAAACTGCACTATGCAGCAGTGCGCCGATGAAAGCCGCAATGAGCGCGGGCGATTTGCTGGGGGTTTGTCCTTGGCGCAACGCAGGCAAACGCCGCCACAAGAGCGCGGCGGCGATGAGATAAGCAAGGAGGGCAGCAATGCCGAAACCTAAGGTAAGAAACATGTGTGAATCCTTGAGTGATGCGCTCAGTTTAACCTAGGGTGGCGCTGAGTAAATCCAAGGATGGATTTATTTGGCATTTTAGGACTTACGCAAAATCCTGATTTAGCCCCCTCTCCCCTCGCGGGAGAGGGTTGGGGAGAGGGGGGCAAACTTCGCCAGAACATAGGCTTGCACCAACTTCATCTCCCTCTCCCCCGCCCTCCCCCGTCAAGGGGGAGGGGGTTAAACAACCATTCTGCGTAAGTCCTACTTAAATGAGCC
>JBFXGB010000092.1:0-6640 GCA_050178405.1 Halothiobacillaceae bacterium | reverse complement strand
CTCACTGGAATGCGCTCATCGGCATTCGTAACCGCATCGTGCACGACTACATGAACATCCGCATAGAACGGATTCATCAACTGATTCTTGATGAAGATTACCAATTCATCACCCGTTTTCTCATGCGACAGCATTAGCCCGATGGGCATCTCCCCTCGTGGGAGAGGGTCGCGGTGAGGGGGGGCAACAGGCCGGTGCCAATTTCGCCACCCCCATCCCAACCTTCCCCCATGAAAGGGGAAGGGGCAACACTCCCTCTCCCCTTGCGGGAGAGGGCCGGGGTGAGGGGGCACTTTGATCCGGTATTTGCTCCCATACGAAAGCTCAGAAATATGAACAATGTGCGGGTCACTTGCTCCGCCCCAAGCTTCAGCCTACAGTTTACGAATATAGGATTTTAGGAGAAACAGCATGCCACAAACTCTAATTAAAACGGTGGGCAGCAACGGCCAAATCTCATTAGGCAAAAGCTATGCGGGCAAACAGGTACTTATTGAAGAGCAAGAACCCGGCGTGTTACTGATTCGCACCGCCAAAGTCATACCCGACAATGAATCCTGGCTACACCAACACGCCGTTGCGGCACCGCTGCAAGCGGCCATGGCTTGGGCGGTCGAACACCCGGCGCAAGAATCCGACCTCGACGCGCTGGCCAATGACTTGAATGTCCAAGAACATGGTTAATACCCATGCCTCGGTGAAGCTCGAGCTAAATAACCCCCACTTCCAGCAAAGCCTGTTCGCTCTGGAAAAGCGGGCACAAGCCGAATGTCTTGGTACACTGAAATAGGACTCACGCAAAAGTGTTCCGGCAAGGCAAAGCACCGAAGACAGTACAACCTGGTGCGGCGAGGTGCTTTAACGCAGCGGGGGCGCTTTTGCGTAAGTGCTATGAAAAAATCAGCGGCATGACATAGCGCATGGTGTATCAAGACAAAGGCTTGCGCTGGGAAAAGATCAGCAGCATCCCAGCCCCCGCAGGCATAGATCAGGTGTATTCGATCCGCATCACGCGGTCGGCAAGGGCACTGGTGTTCCGCGAAGGTGAATTCATGCGCTTTTTACTGGTTTCGGAGGATCATGATGCGGTTTATGGAAAGAAATAGGAACACGCGCACCGACGACTCGCGCCAAAGCATGGCGCTGTTCGAATTGCCAGAAAACGCAGGATGACCACATGATCGCCCCCAAACTCCGCCGCCTTCTTGGTGGACTACGCCAAACCCCGTTGCACCCGCAATGGTTGGTATTCAAAGACGCGCAACAGCACAAACAGTGCATTGCGCAGCGTATTCGGGGCCGCCTGCTGGATATTGGTTGCGGCGAAAAACCACTTACCCCGTTTCTGAGTGCTGGCGTGGACTATATCGGCCTGGACTACCCGCCCACCGTCGCCAAGGGCTACAGCGGCAAGGCGGATGTATTCGGCGATGGGCAGCGCCTACCCTTCGCAGATGCCAGCTTCGACTGCATCACCATCCTCGATGTCATGGAGCACCTACCCAACCCCGAAGCGGCCTTTGGCGAAATGCTGCGCGTTCTCAAACCCGGCGGCATCCTCATCAGCCAAACGCCGTTTCTCTACCCGCTGCACGACCTGCCGCATGATTTTCAACGCTGGACCGGCGAAGGGCTAAGCCAGTTCTGCCAACGCCACCCGGCTGATCTGATCGAACTGACGCACCACAGCAAACCGCTGGAAACCGCCGCCGTACTGACCAATCTTGCGCTGGCCAAAGGCATGTTGGACAGCCTGCACGCCAGGCACCCCGGGCTGCTGCTCTTGCCCTTGGTCGTGCTGCTTGTACCCATTATCAACCTCTTGGGCTGGGCGTTCGCTCGCCTGTTGCCCGATGAAGGCTTTATGCCACTGGGCTACACCGCTGTGTTCAGGAAACGTGCATGAAGCTGTTGATTGTCACCACCTCCTACCCAGATGACAGCGACGGCGCAGCAGCGGCGGGGGTTTTTGTGCGTGACTTTGCGCTGGCCTTGGTCGAACAGGGGCATCAAGTCAGCGTCATCGCGCCCAGCCTGACCAGCCGCACAGCCGACGAAGCTGGCGTGCGCGTGCAACGCTTTGCGGTGCCAAAATTGCCGCTCTCACTACTCAAGCCCCAAGACCCACGCGATTGGACAGCCATTATCCACACGCTGCGACAGGGGCAGCGGCATGTGAATCACGCCTGCGCCACAGACCGACCCGACTATATCTTCGCGCTGTGGGCGCTCCCCAGTGGTGCATGGGCGCGGCAGGCCTCCCGGCGCTACGGCATCCCCTACGGGACATGGGCACTGGGTAGCGACATCTGGAGCCTGGGCAAAATTCCGCTTATCCGCCAATGGTTGCGGCATGTGTTGCGCCACGCCACACACCGCTATGCCGACGGCCTGCAACTGGCGCAGGATGTGACCGACATTAGCGGGCTGAACTGTGATTTCTTGCCCAGCGCAAGGCGGCTGGTTGTAACAAACCCACGCCCCGTAGCATCCGCGCCGACCTACCGGCTGGCCTTCCTCGGTCGCTGGCATCCCAACAAGGGCATTGACCTGCTGCTTGAAGCCCTTGAGCAACTGACCGATAACGATTGGCAGTGCATCGAACAACTACGCATTTTCGGCGGTGGCCCTAAGCAAGCTCAGGTATACCTGCACTGTGCCCGCCTGATTGAGCTTGGTCGCCCCGTTGAAGTTGGCGGATTTCTCGATCAAACCGCTGCGACCGAACTCCTGAACTGGACTGATTTCGTGCTTATTCCTTCGCGCATCGAAAGCATCCCGGTCATTTTCTCCGATGCCATGCAGGCTGGTCGCCCGGTGATTGCTATGCCGACCGGTGACCTTCCCACCCTGCTCAAGGAGCATGGTTGCGGCGAACTGGCCGCAGACATTTCTGCAGCCGCATTCGCATCCGCCCTGCGCAAGGCGTTGCAATCAAACCCAAGCGAATATACAAACGGCATTCAAAGTGCCTGTGCGCGCTTTGATATTCTTGAATCTGCACGACGGTTTACCCGCAACATAGAACTGAAATCACCATGAGCGAATTTGCAACACCCACAACCGATCCGCGCTGGGGAGCCGATAAACGCAATATCAAGGCGGAGCAGATTGCGCATATTTTGGAAAATTTAGGCCGCGTCAAACTCGAACAATCAAATGTCCTTGATATTGGCTGCGGAAGCGGGGGAATAGCCGCACATTTAGCACCGCGTGTTGAGTCCATGACCGGCATGGATCCCGAACCATGGCCACGCTGGGCTGAATGGCTTGACGCGCATCCCAATCTGAAATTTTTGCAGGGAAGTGTCGAAAGCAACAATCTCAAGCCACATTCCTTTGACGTGATTATTTGTAATCAAGTGTACGAACACGTCCCCGACCCACAAGCACTTATCCAGCTCATTGCACGGCTTATAAAACCGGAGGGCAGCGTGTACTTTGCAGGCCCCAACCTTCTTTTTCCCATAGAGCCGCATGTGTTTTGGCCATTCGTACATTGGATTCCAAGAAAACTAGCCATAAAAATCATGAAAGCATTTAGGGCAAAATATATTGATTATCTCGATGCTTATTCAACTCATTATTGGAAGTTAAAATCATGGCTTTCGCCTCAGTTTGAAATAAAAAATGCCATCCCCTTTTTAATACGTGAAACAATTCCCGTCATCAAGGATAAAAAAACACTAACAAGCCACATTCCGAGTAGTGTTTTATCCATCCTGACCCCGTTGACACCTGGCTTTGTTTTCCTGCTCAAACCCCGCAAAAATGTGATGAAATGAGCTGGAGAAAAAAACCAATCTGGTTGATCCTTGCAGCCCTAATCACGCTGGGAAGTTTTATCTGGCTAGTTCTGTTGCTTAAAGATGGCTTTATTCAAATAATGGAGCAAGGAATAAGCCTGAATACACCAGCGCTTGCGTTGTCTTGGATTCTTGCCGTTGCTGCAATCTTCATCACATCCCAGATATTCTTCAACATAATGCATGCATCTGGAGCCAGGTTTTCATCATTTCATGAAGCGTGTGAGCTTAACTTTACCGCGCAAGTCATGCGGCATCTGCCAGGACGTTTTTTTGGTGTTGCTTACCAAGTTGTCAAAGCCAAACATGTCGCAAATACTGCGGAGTGGATTTATGGAAATATCGCCATTATCCTGCTTTCAACTTGGCTTGCGCTGGTTTTTTCATCAATTATTCTGATTGCTCTGGAAAAAAACATGGCCCTCGCCTTTATGATATTGATATCCACTTTATCTGCACCATTTATTATTTACGGCATAAATTTGTTGCTAGGTCATTTCAGCTCGAAAAACCAAAAAATCGAAAAATTTATTAAAATATTCCATGCCGTGCCAAAAGCCCTATTCTCAGCCAAGGGCCGCCGCGCTCTAGCATGGGGAACCATTTCATGGTGTGTATACGCAATGGCTTGGGCGGCTTTCGGTGAGGCTCTACCCTTGGCAAGTTGGCACGATGGTTTAATCCTTGGCGCCCTTTACACGCTGGCTTGGGCGATTGGTTTTTTCAGCCTCATTACACCATCGGGCTTGGGTGTTCGCGAATTGGCCTTTGCCCTACTGGCATCAAGCTATCCACCGGAAATCCTGCTCTTTGTAAGCGTTGCCGCAAGATTAGGCTTAATGCTGGCTGATTTTGTTTTGGGTATTGTTTTTTTATTGACAACGAATCGCGCGAGTTTATGACATTGAAAACACTCGTCAAAATATTGAATACGCTCGGTGATATAGCGATAAGAAAAGCTATACACCCTAAGTTTCGTGCATGGTTGTTGCGTCTATTTGGGGCAAGTGTGGGGGTGAATGTCAGAATTCATTCCTGCCGTTTTATGAATTTTGAACAAGGATTTAAAAACATAATTCTTGCCGATGGAGTTTACATTGGGACCGATGTTTTAATTGACTGCGCTTGCCTATTAAATATAGGCAAGCGCACCACTATTTCTGCTCGAACCATTCTGATAACGCACTCCGACCCAGGTACTGGCCAAGGTAATGCAATCGCAAAAATTTACCCCGCCAAAAAAACTGGGATATATATCGGCAACGATTGCTGGATTGGCGTTGGTGTCATTATCCTAGATGGAAGCGTGATAAATGACCGATGCTTAGTCGCAGCGGGTAGCATTGTTACTGGAAACGTTCTAGAAAAAGAATCACTTTATGCCGGGTCTCCCGCTGTATTTAAGAAAAAAATAAATTTTAATTCTTAAAAGTTGATGTCACACTCTTTATGATCCGCTCCGCAATAACGTCATCAATTTTCGGCGATAACGGCAAACTCACCGTCTGCCTACCAATACGCATGGCATTGGGATATTCCTCCGGTCGCCAGCCAAAACGCTCTTGATAATAAGGATGCTCCGGGATGCTCAAGTAATGTACGCCTACACCAATACCGGCCTGTGTCATGTGTTCCAAAAAAGCGTCGCGGCTCATTCCGGCGCGCTGTTCGTCAATCAGCAGGGTGTAGAGATGGTAGGCGTGGCGGGTGTCTGTTTCGGCGTCTTGCGGGCGGGTTACGGGTAAATCTGCGAACGCGCTTTGATAGTTTGTCCACAACTTCTGGCGTTTTTCCCAGTTTTGTTCGATACGCGCAAGCTGGTGTATGCCAATGGCGGCCTGTATGTCCATCATGTTGTATTTGAAGCCTGCTTCGGTCACAAGGTAGTGCTTGTAGCCTGCGTCGCCAAAGCGGTGCCAGGCATCTTTGCTCATGCCGTGCAGGGCGAGCACTTTAATGCGGGCAATATCGTGTTCATCCTGTGCCAGCACCATGCCGCCCTCGCCGGTGGTGATGTTTTTGGTGGCGTAAAAGCTGAAGCAGCCAAAATCGCCGAAGGTGCCTGCTTTTTGGCCGTGGTATTCGGTTTCGATGGCGTGGGCGCAGTCTTCGATGACTTTTAGATCATGCTTGCGTGCAATGCTCATCAAGGCATCCATGTCGCAAGGTCGACCGGCAAAATGCACGGGCAGTATGGCACGGGTGCGTGGCGTTATGGCGGCTTCGACGGCCTGCGGGTCAATGTTCATGGTGAGCGGGTCAACATCGACCAATACGGGCGTGGCTCCAGTATGGATGATGGCGTTGACGGTGGCGCAGAAGGTCAGCGCGGTGGTGATGACTTCATCGCCCGGCTGTAATCCGGCGGCCAACATGCTGATATGCAGCGCTGCGGTGCATGAATTGGTGGCGGCGACATGATCGGCTTGCACGCCTTTGTACGCGGCAAACTCACGCTCAAAACGCGCAACCTTCGGCCCGGTACCGAGCCAGCTTGCGCGCATACTGTCTACGACTTCGTCGATTTCGTCCTGCTCGATTTGCGGTGCGCCAAAGACGATAAAGGGTTGTTTTTCAGGCATGGTGTTGGCTCTGGGTTAAGTTAAGGCTGGTGGATCGGATGATAATCCGGGGCAGGCTTCGATGTAATACCACACCCCGGATTGCGCTTCGCTTCATCCTGGCTGCTTGCTATTGGCCAGATATCAGGCGACCAAGGGCCGAATGATAAGCGGCCATATCTTCGCGTTTGTCGATGGCCAGGACGAGCACAATCAGTACATCATCTTCGACGCTGTACACAAGGCGATAGCCATGTTTGCGCAGTTTGATTT
>JBFXGB010000091.1:0-6907 GCA_050178405.1 Halothiobacillaceae bacterium | reverse complement strand
CGATTCAATCCGCTCTTGGGTGATTTCAACAGCACGCTTTTTTTAGCCATATCCGATTTTCATTCAAATCGAACCATTATCACAAAAATCGCTTAACTTAATGGCAGTGACGCTCCGGCGTGGGAACTATACCCATAAGAAACCCCGCCTTATCGCGGGGTTTCTGTTGTCTGAGGACTTAGCCGCAGGCTCGCTCTAAACTCAAGCCCTCGCCCCAGTGTCCAATGCGCGCAGGCTTTCGTCGGCTCCGGCGGCTTGGGTGAGTTCGGCGACGTTGTCTTTGGTGAAGAAGCCTTGGAAATCGCCGAAGCGTTGCACGTATTCGACAATCAGTGCGGAGTGCTCCGAGGCGCGGGAGAAGATTTGTTTCAGCCCTTCTTCTTGCGAGCCAATGACTTCAAGCAGGAAGTCTTTGCCGCAGCCTTGGAGTGCGGCGACGGCGTAGTCGATATTGGGTTGCCCCATGGTTTGGCCATCGGCCACCGATATGGCGAGATGGTGCAGGCGTGGGCCAAAATTGCGCACGAAGGCTTCGGTGGGCGAGGGCAGTTTGAGCAGGTGGTTGACAAAATAGGGGTAGTTGGCGGCGGTGAATACTTTGGCCGGGCTGCGTGACTCGGCTGTGTAGTGCAGGCTTTTGGTGACGTTGGTGGAGGAGTTCTGCGAGGCGATGTCATACGAACCCCAGTAGTAGTAACTGCTTAAAGTTAGGTACTCAAGAATGGCGGCTTCGCGGTTTTGGCTGTACACGCGGGTGGCCAAATGGTCGATGGGTAAAAGAAGTTGGTCAAGCCCTAGCCCCGCCTGCATGTTTTTGGCTTCGACGTAGGCCGCCTGAATGTCATCGCGGATGGTGGAAATGCCTAAGGCGTACACGCGAAGCTCGTCTTCTGGGCGCTCCCAATAGCCGACGATGTTGTGGGTGTAGGGCGAGGGTTTGACGATGGCCATGTTGGCGGGCAGTTCGAGCTTGCGGATTTGCTCTTGATTAAAAAAGCGCACTTCGCGCTCTTTTTGCAGCTCGACCACATCGTGCAGGTTGCTGACGCGGAAGATTTCGCCCATGTAACGTGAGTTGGGCTTGTCCACGCCGACGGGGTAAACCTCGTTGAGACAGCGGAAGATGCCGCGCATATGCGGGTCTTTGACTTCGCGCACCAACAGGTCGGGGGAGTCCAAATCGATACGCAGCACGTGGGTGTAGTGTTCGGCGCTCTCTAGGGTGACAAGGTAATGGTAGGGTGTCATCAGGCAGAGTTCGTTGACGTAGCCCACCGAGCGGTCGGGATCGACGGTAATCATCAGCGCATCAATGCCGCGAATCATTTCGGATAGTCCGACGCGGTCGCGCTCTTCGAGCAAGCGCACGAGAAATTCCTCGAACATGGGCGAGTTTAATTTATCCCCAAAACGGGGCAGGGCGAGAGACGGGGTCATGCGGAAAGCTCCTTGAAGGGGTTGTGCGCTACAAAAATGCAAGAAGCGTTCCAGATTTGGACTAGGGCTTACGCAAAACCGACTCGACTGCGTTCAGGGCGCGCTGATTGATTAACCCTCAAGCCCTCGTGGGAGGCTAATCCGACGGGCGACAGCCTTCGCCGCTCAAGAGCGCCTCCCACAAATGACTCATTTAGGACTTACGCAGAGCGGCGGATTTAGCCCCCTCGCCCCTCTGGGGAGAGGGCTGGGGTGATGGGATAATAGACTGATAAATCATTGATCTGCATTAACGAAGCACCCTCACCCCAACCCTCTCCCGCAAGCGGGAGAGGGAGAAAAACCAAAGTTTGCGTAAGTCCTATCATTGAGTGAACGTCGTGTTTTGGTAAGTCCTAATTGTTTTGCAAAAATTCGCCAGAGTGCTGTTGTTGCTGTTGCAGAGGGCATTGTTGTGCCATTTCGATCGGGTTCAGCGCGTGGGTTGGCTCATTGGTATCTTGGGGTTGCCAGGGAATGCGCGGCAGTGCATCCAAGGCTTGTTGCAATCCTGCGCCCCATTTTTCGGTGAGTTCGCGGTAGTAGGGGTCGTCTTCGTTGAGTTTGATGCGATAGGGCGCGTCAATCATGTCGCGCTGCAAAATGAGAAGCTCGATGGGGGTGCCGACGCTTAAATTACTGCGGATGGTCGAGTTAATCGATACCAACGCGCTGCGTGCGGCGGTTTCAAGATCGGTTTCGGGATGAATCACGCGGTCCAAAATCGGCTTGCCGTATTTGGTTTCGCCAATTTGTAAAAAGGGATGCTGCGGCGGCTCGTGAATGAAGTTGCCTTGGGCGTAAATCATGTACAGCTCAGGGGGTTGTCCCAAAATTTGGCCGCCAAAAATAAAGGTGGCTTCGAAGTTGGTGTTGGCGGTATCACGGCTTTGTTGCTGGCGTTGCACGTCGGCGCTGAGCTGGGCGACAAAATCCACCGCTGCGTGCATATTGGGCACGGTGCTCAAGATGGGGAGGCCGTCTGCACCCGATTGGTGCATCCGTTTGACGACTTCTTGTGTGGTGGCAAGGTTGCCCGCCGCCAAGAGGACAAACATGCGATTTTCTGGAAAGCGATAGCAGTGCATTTTGCTGTAGCTGCTGATGTGGTCAAGGCCGGCATTGGTGCGCGAGTCGCTGGCAAATACGAGGCCATCGTTGACATGAATTCCAACACAATAGGTCATGGGTGACATCCTGAACGTATTGAATGAGGGTTTATGCAAAATTGTCCCAGCGGTGCTAGGGCGTTTTTGCCCAATAGGACTTGCGTGCAAACTGGTTTTTTAAGTCCTAAACGAAGGTTTTGGAGGGTGGATGCGGATTCTGCGACAGTCCTACCTAAGTTCCAAGATTGAGAGAGTGTAACAAGGCTTTGCTATAAGTTAGCCAGAAATGCGCCATAAGTGTTAGGACTCAGGCAAAAATGCCCCAGCGGCGTTAAATCCCCTCGCCGTAATGCGTGTACTGTCTGCGGCGGTTTGTCTTGTTGGAACGCTATTGCTCAAGTCCTAAGTGAGTCAAAAAAAAATGTGGCATCAAGCGTGCTTATTTAGGTTTAAGGGGGAACTGACAATGCGTTGCGAAAAATATCCGAAAACAATCTTTTATGACGAGTTGATTGATGAGCATGGAGTGCCGCGCCCCACAGCGAAGGCTTTGTGCGCGCACTTGGACGAGCAAAGTGTTGAGGAGCTACGCGCAAGGCGTGAGGCGATTGATGCGGCGATTATGACCATGGGGATTAGTTTTACCGTGTACAGCGATGCGGGGAATATCGACCGTGCGTGGCCGTTTGATTTGATTCCACGCATTGTGCCGGAAGGCGAGTGGCGGCAGATTGATGCCGGTTTGAAGCAGCGTTTGCGTGCCTTGAATATGTTTATCGAAGACATCTACAACGAGCAGGACATTATCCGTGAAGGGGTTTTCCCTGCGGATGTGTTGGAAGGCTCGGCCAACTACCTTACCGCCTGCGAGGGCATGAAGCTGCGTTATGGCGCGTGGGCGCACATTTGCGGCACGGATTTGGTGCGCGGCGGCGACGGTGTCATGTATGTGCTGGAAGATAATTTGCGTGTGCCGTCGGGCGTGTCGTACATGCTGGAAAATCGTGCCTTGATGAAGCGTTTGCTGCCGGAGTTGTTTGCTGAGCAAAGCATTTTGCCGCTGGATGATTACACCACGCGGCTGTACGAGATGCTGGCTTCGCTGTGTCCGCGTGAAACTGAGCACCCGGTCATCGTGGTGCTGACCCCCGGCGTGTTTAATTCGGCCTACTTTGAGCATAGCTATCTGGCGCAACAAATGGGCGCGTACTTGGTTGAAGGCGCGGATTTGTGCGTCGATGACAACGATGTGGTCACCATGCGCACGGTCGGCGGGCCGCGCCGGGTGGATGTGATTTACCGCCGCGTGGACGATAAATTCATCGACCCAGAGGTGTTTCATCCTGAATCGGTGCTTGGCGTGCCCGGTTTAATGCGTGCTTGGCGAGCGGGCAAGGTGGCGATTGCCAATGCGCCGGGTTCGGGCGTGGCCGATGACAAAATTGTGTACACCTATGTGCCGGATATGATTCGTTTTTATTTGAACGAAGAGCCAATCTTGCCCAATGTGCCGAGCTATTTGTGTATGCGTGAGGATGATCTTGCCTATGTGCTGGCGCACTTGGATGAGCTGGTGGTCAAGCCGGCGAATGAGTCCGGCGGCTATGGCATGTTGATCGGCCCCAAAGCGACCGAGGAGGAGCGCGCCGCGTTTGCCAAACTGATTATCGCCGAGCCGCGCAACTACATGGCGCAACCGATGTTGGCGCTGTCCACTGTGCCGACCTTGATTGAGGATGAATTATCGCCACGGCATGTGGATTTGCGCCCGTTTATTTTGCAAGGCAAAGAGATGAGCGTGACCACGGGCGGCCTGACCCGCGTGGCGATGCGCGAAGGCTCGATTGTGGTCAACTCCAGCCAAGGCGGCGGCAGTAAAGACACCTGGATTGTGAAGGAGGGCGTGTAATGCTGGCGCGTGTAGCAGAAAATTTATACTGGATGGGGCGGCAACTTGAGCGTGCCGAAAACACCGCGCGCCTCGTGAATGCCACCACGCAAGTGTTGCTGGATTCGCCCGCAGGCATTGAGCTGGGCTGGGATGAGCTGACCCGTGTGATGGGTTTTCCCGACACGGTGGGTGTGACCGAGGCTGAGGTGGTGCATTTGTTTTTGCTCGACCAAGACAACCCCGGCTCGATTGTGGTGAGCTTGCGCCAAGCACGGGAAAACGCGCGTTCCTTGCGTGAGGTGTTGCCGCGTGAGGTGTGGGAACAGCTCAATAATCTGCATTTGCGCGCTCCGGCCTTGATGACGGCGGCTTTGGACCGTTCGCGGCGGCATTCGGCGCTGCGCGAAGTGGTGGATGCGCGTTTGATGTTGGCCGGCGTGTTGAATGAGACCATGAGCCACGATGCGGCGTTTCAGTTTTTGCGCCTAGGGGCCTTGTTGGAGCGTGCCGACATGACCTCGCGCATTGTGGACATCAGCAGTGCCGTGGCCTGTACCGCGCCGGGTGGTCTGGGTATGGAAACGACCTGGATCAGCATTCTCAAGGCATTAAGCGCCTTTCAAATGTATCGGCGGCATAAAAATGTACGCATTTCGCCCAAGCCCGTGGTGGGTTTCTTGTTTTCTGATGCGCGTTTTCCGCGTGCGATTCGCTACTGCCTTGAGAGTATTGAAAGCATCCTCGCCGAGCTGCCCGAGCCGAGTGACCCTTTGCGCGCCACCCGCCAAGCGGCACGCTTGCTGTCGAGAGTGGAGCACAGCATGGAGCTGGATGATGGCCTGCCGAAACTGATTGATGAAGTACAACAGCGTTTGTGTGAAGTGCATAACGCCATTCATGAACATTACTTTGCCAAGCCTAAGCCTGAAAAAGCGGAGCAGGCGCAGAGTATGGCGGATGCCTGAATCCACTGCCTGAATCCACCGATTTCAACACAACTGGGACAACATCATGGACACAATGACGATGCAAAAATTGGCGCGCTTCAAAATCATGACGCGCCGCCTGGGAGGCTTTAACGTCGATATTTTCCGCTTGGCGCAAGCAGGAGACTATGCACGCGAGACGCTGGCGCGAGCCCAAGAAGTCGATAACGAGACCTTAATCTTGCTGGCTTTGGAGCTGGCCGAAGCGCTCGGATTGCTTACGGACGCTGAAGCCGAGGCCAAAACAGCCGCTGCGACAAAAGCGAAACATAGCGCGCCTAACATGCCTGAAACCAAAAGCGTGCATGATTATTCCTTGGGCGCACGGTTCTAAGTAAACGCTGATTTATTCCATTCATGGAATAAATCAGCGTTTCCCTAATTTTTTCTGACTTAAGCAGAATGGCACATCCTGCATCTTGTCGGGCTGAAGCCCGACCTACAAGATGGTTTTGTAGGTCGGGTTTTAACCCGACGGGGCAGTGGGTTCTGTGTTTTTGCATAAGTCCTGTTTTTTTACCCAAGAGACATCAGCATGGCGGATATTCATTTTATTGGTGGCGAGAAGGGCGGCGTAGGTAAGTCGATGCTGGCGCGTATTTTGGCGCAGTATTTTATTGACCATGACACCCCTTTTCTCGGCTTTGATACCGATAAATCACACGGTGCTTTGTTGCGTTTTTACCGCGATTACGCCGCCAAAGTGGTGGCGGATCAATACGAAAGCCTGGATAGCATTATCGAAGCAGCGACGGAAGACATGACGCGTCCCGTGCTGGTTGATCTGGCGGCGCAAACGCAAGCCTCGCTGACCCGCTGGATTGAGGATTCCGACTTGCTTGGCTTGGCAAATGAGTTAGGTTTGGGGATTCGCTACTGGCATGTGATGGATTCGGGGCGCGATTCGGTTGATTTGCTGCGTGCTTTGCTTGATCGCTTTGGTGCCCGGCTGGATTATGTTTTGGTGCTTAACCAGTTGCGCGGTGACGATTTTGGCATTCTCAAACAGTCGGGTCAGTTGGCGCGGGCGCAGGCCTTGGGCGCGAGTGTGATGACCATCAAACGCCTGCATGAAGCCTCAATGATTAAAATTGATGCCACCAGCAGCAGTTTTTGGGCGGCAACCCAGAGTGGCATTGAGCATGAGTTGGGTCTTTTGGAGCGCCAGCGCGTGAAGATGTGGTTGAAGTCGGCGTATGCGGAGATTGATCAGGTCTTGCAACTCTGAAGTCGGTTTCGTAGGTTGGGGTGAGCAACGCGAACGCCAACGTGACGCGGCACGGTCATGGCGTGTGCTGTGGGCGTTGTGAGGGCGGTAGGTTGGGGTTTACACCCCAACCTACGAGCTACGATCGTTTTGTAGGTTGGGGTGAGCAACGCGAACGCCAACATGACGCGGCACGGTCATGGCGTGTGCTGTGGGTGTTGTGAGGGCGGTATGTTGG
>JBFXGB010000090.1:0-7019 GCA_050178405.1 Halothiobacillaceae bacterium | reverse complement strand
TCCTGCATCTCAAGCGGTGGCGAGGAATTGCGACCCGTTATGCAAAGAATTTGTCCTCTTTCGTTGCGGCCATTCAAATTCGATGTTTAGTGCTTTGGCTGAAAATCTCGTGACGACACCATCTAGCCACTTGGCATAGCCGCTGTAATCTGCATTGCTGGCGGGTTCAAATCCTGCGGTGTTAAGTGCGGTTAAGGCTTTTTGTCCAAGTGCGGTCTTGGATGCGTTGAGTAGGGCTTGTTTGACTTTGTTTTGTACTTCAGGCGGCAAGCTGGGTGCGGCAGCCACGGCAAGGTGTGGGGTTTGCTCGGTGTTGGTGACAAGGTTCAAATTGGTAAACTGAATGGCAATCGGCGTAGGCACAATGGCTGCAAGGGCTTTGTTTTGCAACACCATTTCCACTGCAGCGCGTGAATCATTGGCATAAACATAATCGGGCTGCCGCATGGGGTTGGGAAAAAGTTGGAACATGGCCAGTGCGCTCAAGTTTGGCGAGGCGACCGCGGCAACTTTTTTGCCGACAAGCTCGTCGATTTCAAAGATATTGGTTTTTTCGTCTGTCACCACGGACTGACTGATGACTCCAGGAATTTTGGCGAGCACTGTGAATTTCTGGCGCTGGACGCGGAAGTCAATCATCGGTGCGTTGTCGATGACTAAGTCATACGAACCACTTTTAAGTGCTGTATTCCAATAGCTTAGGTAGTTACTGCTGGTGATGAGTTCAAAATGCTCGCCCGTGGTGGCGTTGAGGAAATCAAGCAGTGGCGTGTATTGGGTATTCATTTCCGCTTGGGGCAAAAAAGGTGGCACAGCTAAGCGCCAGTTGGCCGCATGTGCAGCGCTTGTAAAAAACACGCAAGTAAGCAAAAACGCGCCAAATAACCAGCTCGAACGGCGTTTGATGATGTTTGTGCGCATGATAAATCCTCCTAACAGATTGTTTTGTAATGGTCTTTACGTGTTTATTTAACTATGAGCTTCTTATCGGTCCGGTGTCTATGTAAATGTTCTGATAAGCACATTAAGCTTTTGATGCGCGTGCAAAGTTGTGGGCAATAGCGTGGGTGTTATGGATTGATATTGCCGGGCAGGGCGAAGTGATACAGAATGCAGCAATCTGTAAAACGCGCATGATGGCTTTTAAGGTGGGCGCGTAATGGCAAGGCTCGTTGCTCGCGTGCGATTGGATGACATCATCGAACATGATTTTTGTTTTTAACTTTGTCTAGGAGAACCTGCATGTCAACTCGTCGTGAGCTTGCGAATGCCATTCGTGCCCTGAGCATGGATGCCGTGCAAAAGGCCAAATCCGGCCACCCCGGTGCCCCTATGGGCATGGCTGATATTGCTGAAGTGCTGTGGAATAGCCACATGAAGTACAACCCGAACAACGCTAAGTGGGTTGATCGTGACCGCTTTGTGCTCTCCAACGGTCACGGCTCAATGTTGATTTACTCCTTGCTGCATCTCACCGGCTTTGCCGATATGAGCATCGAAGATATTAAGCAGTTCCGTCAGTTGCACTCCAAAACAGCCGGTCATCCTGAGTACGGCTACGCAGCGGGCATTGAAACCACCACCGGCCCCTTGGGTCAGGGCTTGACCAACGCCGTGGGTATGGCGATTGCCGAGCGTACTTTAGCGGCGCATTTCAACCGTCCGGGTCACGATATTGTTGATCACTACACTTATGTATTTATGGGCGATGGTTGCTTGATGGAAGGCTTGTCGCATGAAGCCTCAGCCATGGCCGGAACATTGGGCTTGGGCAAGCTGATTGCTTTCTGGGACGACAACGATATTTCTATCGACGGTCACATCGGTGATTGGATGGAGCGTGATGTCGCGGGGCGTTTTGAATCTTACAACTGGCACGTCATTCGCAATGTGGATGGTCATGATGCCGAAGCGGTCAGCGCGGCGATTACTGCTGCCAAGGCCGTGACCGATAAGCCAACCCTGATTTGCACCCGTACCGTGATTGGTTTTGGTGCGCCAAATCTGTGCGGTTCGCACGATTGCCACGGCGCGCCTTTGGGTGATGCTGAAATTGCCGCCACCCGTGAATTCCTTAAGTGGCCACACGCGCCATTTGTGATTCCGCAAGAAATTTACGACGGCTGGGATCACCGGGCAAAAGGCGATGCCGCTGAAGCGGATTGGAAAAAGCGTTTTGCCGCGTATGCTTCGGAGCATCCTGAATTGGCGGCGGAATTTACGCGCCGTATGGCGGGTGAGTTGCCGGCGCATTTTGTGGCAGAAATGGACAAGTTCATTGCCCACACTCAAGAGCAAATGCCTAATATTGCTTCACGCAAAGCCTCGCAGAACACCATCGAAGCCATGGGGCCGCTGCTTCCGGAAATGTTCGGTGGTTCAGCGGATTTGACCGGTTCTAACCTGACCAACTGGTCAGGCACGGTCAAGGTGAATCATGATAATGCCAACGGCAACTACATCTCATGGGGTGTGCGTGAGTTCGGCATGGCGCACATGATGAACGGTATGGTGCTGCACGGTGGCTTCAAGGTTTACGGCGCAACCTTCTTGATGTTCATGGAGTTCATGCGTAACTCCTTGCGTATGTCAGCATTGATGAAAATCCCGACCATTTATGTTTACACCCACGACTCCATTGGTCTGGGCGAAGATGGTCCAACTCACCAGCCGGTGGAGCAAATTGCCACCATGCGCATGATTCCCCGTTTCCAAACCTGGCGTGGCTGTGATGCGATTGAATCAGCCGTGTCTTGGAAAATGGCTATGCTACGCACCGATGGCCCTACGGCACTGATTTTTTCGCGTCAAAACCTCAAGCCCATGCCGCGTACTGCCGAGCAAGTTAAGCTCATCGAAAAAGGCGGCTATGTGCTGAAAGATTGTGCAGGCAAGCCTGATCTCATCATCATCGGTACAGGCTCTGAAGTCGAATTGGCAGTGAACGCGGCGGACGCACTGACGGCCAAGGGCAAGAACGTGCGCGTGGTGTCCATGCCATCGACTTGCGTGTATGACACCCAAGACCAAGCCTATCGCGATTCTGTGCTGATTCCAGGCGTGAAGCGCGTCGCGGTTGAGGCCGGCGTGACGGCGTTCTGGTCGAAGTATGTCGGTCTGGATGGCGCAGTCGTCGGTATCGATACCTTTGGCGAGTCCGCTCCGGCGGGCGATTTGTTCAAAGAATTTGGCTTTACGGTCGAGAATGTGGTCAAGACTTGCGAGTCTGTCTTGGCTTAATGCTTGAAATCCGCTGCCAAGTAAGCCTTGGGCGTGCTTGTGCAGCGGGCTAAGATTTTAGAAAAACAGGAGAATAAACATGGCAATTCGTATTGGTATCAACGGCTTTGGTCGTATCGGTCGCATGGTGTTCCGCGCTGTAGCGCAAGAAGCAGAATTTGCAGACATCGAAATCGTGGCAATTAACGATTTGTTGGAGCCGGATTATTTGGCCTACATGCTCAAGTACGACTCCGTGCATGGTCGTTTTGATGGTGAAGTCTCGGTGGATGGCAACTTTATGGTCGTCAATGGCAAGAAGATTCGTCTGACCGCTGAGCGTGATCCTGCCAATTTGAAGTGGGATGAAGTAGGCGTTGATTTGGTGGTTGAATCCACTGGCTTCTTCCTCACCTTGGATACCTGCCAAGCGCACATCAAAGCCGGCGCGAAGAAAGTGGTGCAATCCGCACCGTCCAAAGACGATACGCCGATGTTTGTGTACGGTGTGAACCACACTGAATACGCCGGTCAGACCATTGTTTCTGCGGCTTCGTGCACCACCAACTGCTTGGCGCCGGTGGCCAAGGTTCTGCATGACACCTTCGGCATTAAGCGCGGCTTGATGACCACCGTTCACGCGGCGACAGCGACCCAAAAAACCGTCGATGGCCCATCATCCAAAGATTGGCGCGGCGGTCGCGGTATTTTGGAAAACATTATCCCGTCTTCAACTGGCGCAGCCAAGGCGGTTGGTAAAGTGATTCCATCACTGAACAAGAAGCTGACCGGGATGGCCTTCCGCGTACCGACTTCTGACGTGTCCGTGGTGGATTTGACCTGCGAGTTGAATACCGAAACCAATTACGACGCGATTTGCGCTGCGATGAAGGCTGCATCGACAGGCGCAATGAAGGGCGTATTGGGTTACACCACCGAGTCTGTGGTTTCGACCGACTTCCGTGGCGTGTCCATGCCGTCCATCTTTGATGCTGGCGCGGGCATTATGCTCGATGGCAGCTTTGTGAAAGTAGTCGCTTGGTATGACAACGAGTACGGCTACACCTGCAACATGATGCGCGTAGTCAAACACGTTGCGGCGTGATTTAAGCACCTAGCATTCTAATTTGAACGCGACAAGCCTTGTGCCTGCCGCGTTCGATGATGAAGCCATGTGGCAAGCAGGTCGAGACATGATATCTGCCGGTTTGCCTGATGGCTTTTACAAAATCTTCAAAGGAGAGCGATATGTCCGTAATCAATGTAGCTAATCTGGATTTGGCTGGTAAGCGCGTGCTGATTCGTGCTGACCTGAATGTTCCCGTCAAAGACGGCAAGGTCACATCCGACGCGCGTATTGCGGCATCCATGGCAACGATTAAACTTTGTGCGGACAAAGGTGCAAAGGTGATGGTCACTTCGCATCTTGGTCGCCCAGAAGAAGGCGTATTCTCGGCTGAAAACTCCCTGCAACCGGTTGCCATCGATATGGGCAGCAAGTTGGGCAAAAATGTACGTCTGATTCAGGATTGGGTGGATGGCGGCTTTGATGTTGCAGCCGGTGAAGTGGTGTTGCTGGAAAACTGCCGCTTTAACAAGGGCGAGAAAAAGAATGACGAAGCGCTGGCCAAGAAATACGCCGCGCTGTGCGATGTATTCGTGATGGATGCTTTTGGTACGGCGCACCGCGCCGAAGCCTCAACCTACGGCGTTGCGCAGTTTGCACCGGTTGCGGCGGCAGGCTTGCTGCTCGCCGCAGAGCTGGATGCATTGCAAAAAGCACTGGCGAATCCCGCGCGTCCGATGGTGGCGATTGTGGGAGGCTCCAAGGTTTCGACCAAGTTGACCGTGCTCGAAGCGCTAGCTGAAAAAGTTGACCAGATGGTCGTCGGTGGCGGTATTGCCAACACCTTTATCAAGGCCGTGGGTCACAACGTGGGCAAGTCGCTGTGTGAAGATGAGCTTGTTCCGACAGCGAAAATGCTGATGGAAAAAATGTCCGCACGCGGTGCATCGATTCCGATTGCTGTGGATGTGGTTGTCGGCACTGAATTGCCTTTCCTGCCAGGCAATGAAAATACCCCTGCGACCTTGAAAGCCGTTGACCAAGTCGGTAACGATGAAATGATTTTCGACATCGGCCCAAAATCCGCACAAGAGTTGGCGGATATCATCATGAAAGCAGGCACTGTGGTATGGAACGGGCCGGTCGGTGTGTTTGAATATGATCAGTTCGGCGAAGGTACCAAGAAAATCGCCGAAGCCATTGCGGCAACCCCCGCGTTTACTTTGGCGGGCGGAGGCGACACGATTGCCGCGATTCAAAAATACGACATGTATGACAAGGTATCCTACATTTCAACGGCGGGCGGAGCATTCCTTGAGTATTTAGAGGGCAAGGTTCTGCCAGCGGTTGCCATGCTGGAGCAACGCGCCAAGGGTTGATGCTTAAGCCTTAGCGGGTGTGAAAACCCATTGATGAGGCCAAGGATGGCCGCGATTGCACTCCTTATTATTTGTTATACGAGCACCTTTTCATGATCCGTCGTACAAAAATTGTCGCCACTCTAGGGCCTGCGACAGACGAGCCCAAAATTATCGACGAGCTGATTCTGGCCGGTGTTGATATGGTGCGCTTGAATTTTTCGCATGGTCTGCCCGAAGATCACATGAAGCGCGCACGCATGGTGCGTGAGTCTGCAGCGCGCCAAGGCAAGCATGTTGCGATTATGGGCGACCTGCAAGGGCCAAAAATTCGCATCGACCGCTTCAAAGATGGCTCGATTGTTCTGGATGACGGTGCGCCGTTTATCTTGGATGCCGCCTTAGGTAAAGACGATGGCAACCAAGAGCGCGTGGGGCTGACCTACAAGCAACTGGTGGATGATGTGCGCGAAGGTGACACCCTGTTGCTGGATGATGGGCGCATTGTGTTCAGGGTTGAGAGTATTGTCGGCACAGAAATTCATTGCACTACCTTGGTGGGCGGTACCTTGTCCAATAACAAGGGTATTAACCGTCAGGGCGGTGGGCTTTCTGCACCGGCAATTACCGCTAAAGATCGTGCGGATATTAAAACCGCCGCTGAAATCGGCGTGGATTACATCGCTGTCTCGTTCCCACGCAGTGCAGCCGATATGCACGAGGCACGTGATTTGCTGCGCGCTGCCGGATGTGACGCAGGTCTAGTCGCTAAAATCGAGCGTGCTGAAGCGGTAGTGGCCATTGATGAAATCATCGAAGCCTCGGACGTGATTATGATCGCGCGCGGAGACTTGGGTGTGGAAATTGGCGATGCCGAATTGCCGGCGGCGCAAAAGCTGTTTATCCGCAAGGCACGTTTGGCCAAGCGTGCAGTGATTACCGCCACGCAAATGATGGAAACCATGATTTCCAACCCGATTCCAACCCGCGCAGAAGTGTTCGATGTGGCGAACGCGGTATTGGATGGTACGGATGCGGTGATGCTTTCAGGCGAGACTGCGGCGGGCAAGTACCCGATTAAAGTGGTGCAGGCGATGGCGCATATTTGTGCACGTGCTGAAAGCCAAATCCAATCCAAGATGCATATTCCTCCGGTAGACCTGCATTTTGAGCGCGTGGACGAAACCATAGCGATGTCGGCGATGTATGCGGCCAATCACATGTCGGTCAGTGCGATTATCGCTTTGACTGAATCCGGCTCGACGGCCTTGTGGATGTCGCGGGTGAACTCCATGATCCCGATTTACGCTTTAACCCGCCGTGAGGCCACGGCGCGTCGTGTGGCGGTCTATCGTGGCGTGGTGCCGATTTTCTTT
>JBFXGB010000089.1:0-7031 GCA_050178405.1 Halothiobacillaceae bacterium | reverse complement strand
AAATGCGGTTCGAGCAGCTCCCAATGTCTGTCTGATATATCGTGTCGATGAGTGGCTTCTGGCATTTGATTTTGGGGTTGTTACGATGTCTACCGTTTATTATATCTTGTGACGACACTATCTAGGCTTGCTTATCGCCTTTACCTTTTCCAGCGCCACGCAGCGTTTTGATGACCGGCGCGACCTGATTCTGAAAGAGGCTAACGCGATCAGTACCTCCTACCTATATATCGACCTGTTGCCCGCCGCCAGCCAGCCGGAACTGCGCGAGCTTTACCGTAGCTACACTCGCAGCCGGATTGATGCCTACCAGACGCTCAAGCTCGATCTTGCCGAGGCCAAGCGCCTGCACCAACAAGGCATCGACGAGCAACAACTGATCTGGCAAAAAACCCTGCCCGCCGCTGTGGCGACACAAAACACTAGCTCGCAGACACTGGCGATCAATGCCCTTAACGACATGATCGACGTGGCCAATGAGCGCCTCGCTGCAACGCGTAAACACCCGCCCGCCATTATTTTCATTATGCTCTTCGTGCTTTCGGCGGTTGCCTCGGCGCTGGCAGGCTACAACCTTTCCAGCAAGCCCAAATTGCCGCGCTTTCAGATTCTGGTGTTCGCCGTCGTGTTGGCGGGCACGATGTTCGTGGTCAATGATCTTGGCCATGCGCGCATCGGTCTGTTCACCATCGAGGCATCGGATATTTTGTTGATTGAGGTTTTGCAAAGCATGGGAGTGAAATAGTCGCCCATGAAGATGTCTGTCTTTAAGAGCCTGTTCAACGTCTTAATCAATGGGCGAAAAACGATCTCATTACTCTCGTAGCCCGGGTATCAACCCGGGGCAGGCTTAAGCATCTGCACGGCTTCCCCCCGGATTCTCGCTGTCCTTCATCCAGGCTACAGGGTCAAAAAGACTTTGGACAGCTTCTAAGCGTCCACCGACCCAAGAGCCGTCACTGGCAACTTATCCAACGCATCAAACGCCGCCCGCACATGTGCCAGCGCTTTGTCGGGCTGGCCGTCGCGCTCGTCCAACTGCGAGAGCAGGATATGCGCTTCGGCGTAGGCATGTTCATTGGCCGGAAGCTGCAACACCGCCTCGGCGTGGGCGCGTGCTTTGCCCCACATATCCAATCGCCAAGCCATGTGGGCGGCGAACAGGGTTAAATCGGCATTCGCCACGCTGGATTTATGCGCCATAAGCGCCTCAACCGCGTCGAGTGCGTTGCGCTGCTGGGTCGGGTTCATGCGCACCAGTGCCGCCGCAAGGATGGTGCTTGGGCGATCACGCAGCGCAGCAAGCAGAATATCAACCGCCTGATCGTGCTCGCCACAGGCGGCTATAGCCACGGCCTTGGCGGCAATGATGCGATCACGCCCACGCAGACTTTTACGAATATCCTTCCAAAAAGCCTCAATCGCGGGAATGCCTTGTGCGCTCAACTGCCCCAAGCGCCCTTCCACGGCGGCTTCTTCCAGCGCCAATAACTCATCATCCGGCAGAGCGCGCAGCTTGGTCAGCATCGGAAGCTGTTGCAGCACGCCATCCCAGTCGCCTTCCAAGCGCTCGGCCTCGGTCAAAAGACGCAACAAGGCAGGGTGACGTGGGTCTTGCGCCGCCAAGCGCTGCACAATCACTAAAGCCTGATCGGCCTGCCCCGCCTGCATCAGCCACTGCGCCTGCATCAAGCGCACACTGGAGGCGCTGTTGGGAAAACGCTGCTCGGCCTGCTTGAGATAATCCTCGGCGCGTGCGCTCAAGCCTTGCTTTTGCGCGGCAAACGCCGAGGCAACCCACCAGAGCCAGCGTCCTTCCGGTGCATTGGCTTGGCGTTGGCACAATTTTTCCGAGGCATCCCAATCTTTGGCAATCCACTGGCGCAGCACATGCTCCAGATCATCCCACTCACGCGCTTCGAGCTTGCGCTGACGGCGCATCCGCAGCATCACCGGCACGCGCGCCAACCAGTTCACGAGCCACAGACCTGCGCCCAAAATCAGCACCGTGATAATGACCACGCCAAGCAAGCCCGCCATGGTGGTGTCAATTTGCCAATTACCCCAACCCAGGTGCGCCGTGCCCGCATCGCGCATAATCAGCAGGGCAAGCGCCCCCACGGCAAGAGCAAGCGCAATCAATATAAAAAGAATACGACGCATGATTTACTCCTTGGTTTGCGGCGGGGTAGGGGCGGCGGGCACATCCAGACTTGGGTTTGTGTCGTGCGCGGCTTCAGGTACGACAACAGGCTGATTCAAAGCACGCAGCGCCACAAAAGCGGGCGCAAAATCCAGCGCCTGCGGGCGATAGCCTTGCTCCAACGCCGCCGCAATCTCGCGTAGCTCCGCCAAGGTTTGCTGCACCTTGGGCGAGGCGCTATCAAGCCCGGTTGCCTGTTGCGCTTGCATCAATGCCTGCGCGCTTAGTCGAGCAGCTTCGTCCACATGGCGCGTGAGCAAGGCGGTACGCGCTTGCAGCAGGGTTTGCGCGGCTTCAGTCAAAGGTGCAGGGCGCTCCGCACTTGGCATGATGATGGCGGGCTGCGCGGTGTTTTTGACCGTCAGCCAGCTACCGAACCACGCCTTGGTTTGCGCCCACCAACTGGCCTGTTCCGTCGTGCCGTTCGGTGAATCCGCAGCAAAACCTGCAACTTCACCCGACTTTAGCGGCAAGTTCGGCATCATATGCGCAAGATTAAACATTTTTAACGCCAAGCCGTCCCGATCCAGCGGCACGCTCGCATCCAGCGCCCCCGCAAGGCGCTGCACTGCCGTGCGGAAGGCTTGCGCCTCGCCGCCCAAGGATGCCGCCAAACGTTCAACTTCACGCAACATCTGGCGTGCGCCGATAGGGTCATCCAGCGCGCCTACACGCAACTGCGCTGCCGCCAGTAGGCGTTCAATCTCGCTTAAACGCCATTGGCTCGCATCCTGCCCAAGCATGTTTTTCAGGCTGGCTAATTGTTGTTTGTGGTCTTCAAGCGTCGCTTGCAACCCCGCAACGGCAAGCTGCAAAGATTGCTGCGTGGCCTGCGTGTCCGTGCTCAGGCGATTGATGGTCTCGCGGCTGCTGCTCTGTTGCTTGGCAAGCTGCTCGTTCAGGCTTTGTTTGAGCGTCGCAATTTCGCCATGCAGCTTTGTTATCGCCTGCTGTTGCTGCTGCCACTGTGCAAAGCCCAAGTACCCCGCGCCGCCCGCAAGCAGGAGCAGGAACAACAACACCCACACAAACCAAGCCGAGCCTTTGCGCGTGCGTGGCGGCTTGATACTTGCGGGTTCTGTCGCGGGTGAATCAGTATTTATCGTTGGTGTATCCGTCATGGCAAGGACTCCGGCGTGTTAGGTGGCGGCTGCCGTGCATATTTAAGCAAGGCGGCAAACACCGCGTCATCTTCAGGGCTTGGTGCAATCATGCCATGATTCAAACCCAAGAGCGCGGCCTGCTGTGCAATGCGCGGATGCGCCCAGAGAAAATCCTGGGTGCGCAACCAAGCTGCATCGCCTGCATCCATCAGCACGCGCAAGGCTTCGGACGAGGTGATGACCATAAGCAGGCGCTGGCCTGCTGCGAATTGACGCAAAGCCTCCGTATCCTGCGGGCAGGCGAGGCGACGATAGACCACCGCATGATCGACGTGTGCGCCACGCTCAATCAACGTGTGCGCCAGTAAATCGCGCCCGCCTTCACCACGCACCAGTAAAACGTCCTGCCCGGCAAGCTGAGAAAAGCACTCCAAGGCGAGCAAACCTTCGCTATCCGCGCCATGTTCAGGCGTGAGCACATCAAGCACACCTGCTTGATGCAGCGCCTGCGCCGTGCCCTTGCCGATAGCCGCCCAGCGTTTTTCTTTAGGCCAGTGTGCAGCGGGCAGAACCGCGCACGCCATGCGCACCGCATTCGGGCTGATGAAAATAATCGTGTCCGCTTGGGATAACTGCACAAGCAAAGCATCGGCTGCAACAGGGCAGGCGGGCGGCGCAATCGCAAGCAGCGGCATCACCAATACATCGCCGCCTGCCGCCTGAACACGCGCAGCCAGCGCCTCGTTCTGCCCCGCTGGGCGAGTGAGAACCATGCGTAAGCCGCGCAATGAATCAGGCATGAGCCTCAATGCCCGCCTGCGCCAAAATCCGATCCGCACCCTGCGCCAGCAGCGCCTCTGCCACCTGCACGCCCAACGCCTGCGCTTGGGTACGCGGCGCACGCGCCTCGGCACGCAGCATTTGCGTGCCATCGACCGAACCCACCAGCCCGCGCAGCCACAGCATGTCGCCCTCAAGCACCGCAAAACCGCCAATCGGCACTTGGCAGCCGCCATTCAGACGCACATTCATTGCGCGCTCGGCCATCACGCGATCATGCGTATCGACACAATTCAATGGTGCAATCAGCGCCTCAATCGCCGTATCCCCGACTCGGCACTCGATACCCACTGCGCCTTGCCCCGTCGCAGGCAAGCTCATTTCCGCACTCATGGGCATACGAATCCGCTCGCCAAATCCTAGGCGAATCAGCCCAGCACTCGCCAAAATAATCGCGTCATACTGCCCAGCATCGAGCTTGGCAAGGCGCGAATTGACATTGCCGCGCAGCATTTCGATTTTAAGTGTGGGATAACGCTGCAAAAGCTGCATCTGACGGCGCAGGCTGGATGTGCCCACCACCGCTCCGGCGGGCAAATCATCAGGGCTTGCATAGGTGTTCGAGACAAACGCATCCGTCGGGTCTTCGCGCTGCATGATGATGGGCAGATGCAAGCCTTCCGGAAAAGCCATCGGCACATCTTTCATCGAGTGCACGGCAATGTCCGCCTCGCCCGCCAACATGCCGACTTCCAACTCCTTGACGAACAATCCCTTACCGCCGATTTTGGACAGAGGGCTATCCAGCATCTGATCGCCTTGCGTGGTGAGTTTAATGAACTCGATATTGAGATGGGGGTGCAGCGCGCGCAAACGCGCAGCAACATCTTCGGCCTGCCACATGGCAAGCGGGCTTTTGCGGGTGGCAATGCGCAGGGTGGTTGGAGTGGTCATAAGTTTTTGGCTACATATGCAGGAAAATACCCGCATCGTAAGACCCCATGCCGCGTTCTGCCAAATCGAAATCTTTTTTGCCACGGATACACAACTCGGAACATCTCTGTGTGCTCTGTGATCTCTGTGGCTAACTTTTGGGGCATTAGCTCGCCTAATCCGTTAAAGTACGCACCATTCTTCATTTTGACTTCTGGACATTCAACGTGCTCTCTACCGCTAATATCACCATGCAGTTCGGCCCCAAGCCGCTGTTTGAAAACATTTCCGTCAAATTCGGCGACGGCAACCGCTACGGCCTCATCGGTGCCAACGGCTGCGGCAAGTCAACCTTTATGAAAATCCTAGGCGGCGATTTAGAGCCAACCTCAGGGCAAGTCATGCTCGACCAGGGCGAGCGCCTAGGTAAGCTCAAGCAGGATCAATTCGCCTACGAGGATTACACGGTCATCGACACCGTGATTATGGGGCACGCCGAGCTGTGGGAAGTGAAAAAAGAGCGCGACCGCATCTACGCCTTGCCTGAAATGACCGACGAAGATGGCATGAAAGTCGGTGAGCTAGAAGGCGCGTTTGCCGAAATGGACGGCTACACCGCCGAATCGCGTGCCGGCGAGCTACTGCTCGGTCTAGAAATCCCCGTCGAGCAACACTACGGCCTGATGAGCCAAGTCGCACCGGGTTGGAAGCTGCGCGTACTGCTGGCGCAAGCCTTGTTCGCTGATCCGGACATCCTGCTGCTTGATGAGCCGACCAACAACTTGGATATCAACACCATTCGCTGGCTAGAAAACATCCTCAATGCCCGCAACAGCACCATGATTATTATTTCGCATGACCGCCATTTTTTGAACAGCGTCTGCACCCACATGGCCGATTTAGATTACGGCGAACTGCGTCTGTATCCGGGCAACTACGATGAATACATGACTGCCGCCACCCAAGCGCGCGAACGCATTTTGGCGGATAACGCCAAGAAAAAAGCGCAAATTAGCGAACTGCAATCCTTCGTTAGCCGCTTCTCGGCGAACGCATCTAAAGCCAGCCAAGCCACTTCACGCGCCAAGCAGATCGAGAAAATCCAGCTCACCGAGGTCAAACTTTCCAGCCGCCAAAACCCGTTCATTCGTTTTGAGCAGGAAAAAGGCTTGTTCCGCTTGGCACTGGAAGCCGAAAACCTCAGCAAGGGTTTTGATGGCACGCCGCTGTTCAAAGGCCTGAACCTGATGGTCGAAGTCGGCGAACGCATCGCCATTATCGGCCCGAACGGTATCGGTAAAACGACCTTGCTGCGCACCTTGGTGGGCGAACTCACCCCCGACAAAGGCGTGGTCAAACTCTCTGAAAACGTCAATTTGGGCTATTTCGCCCAAGATCATGCCGATGACTTTGCCGACGATATGAGCCTGTTCGACTGGATGACCCAATGGCGCCGCCCGCAGGACGACGAACAAGCCGTGCGCGCCACCCTAGGCCGTTTGCTGTTCTCGCAAGATGAAATCAAAAAATCGGTCAAAGTGGTGTCCGGCGGCGAACAAGGCCGCCTACTGTTTGGCAAGCTGATGCTGCAACGCCCCAACGTGCTGGTGATGGACGAACCCACCAACCACTTGGACATGGAATCCATCGAATCGCTGAACTTAGCTTTAGAAAACTATCCCGGCACACTGATTTTTGTGAGCCACGACCGCGAATTTGTATCCTCCTTGGCCACGCGCATTATCGAACTCACCCCAACCGGCATAGTCAATTACAGCGGCTCGTACGAGGAATATCTGCAAAGCCAAGGGGCAGTTTGATTTCAATGTAGGTGCGAATTCATTCGCACACACCCACAGGCAGGCGTGCGCTTTATCGTTCCCAAGCTCCAGCGTCACTGCCATTAAGTTAAGCGATTTTTGTGATAATGGTTCGATTTGAATGAAAATCGGATATGGCTAAAAAAAGCGTGCTGTTGAAATCACCCAAGAGCGGATTGAATCGGACGACTT
>JBFXGB010000088.1:0-7443 GCA_050178405.1 Halothiobacillaceae bacterium | reverse complement strand
CCTCGCCCAAGTGGGCGATACGATTGAGAAAGACCAATCTTTGCTTACGATGGAGACCGACAAAGCCACCATGGAAATCCCCGCGCCCAAGGCGGGTGTTTTGGTCGAGTGGCTGGTTAAACTCGGCGATAAACTCAGTAAAGGCATGCCCATTGCTCAGTTTGAACTCTCTGCTCCCCTTGACGTGGTGAGCGAAGCAAAGTCGGCAGCAGGAGAGAGCCGCAAGCCTTCAAGCGAAACCCCTCAGTCAGCAACAGCCCCCTCTCCCCAACCCTCCCCCGCGAGGGGGGAGGGAGCTAAAGAGGTTCTGCCACCTGCCGACATCACCTGCGATGTGCTCGTCCTTGGCGCAGGCCCTGGTGGTTATACCGCCGCCTTCCGTGCCGCCGATTTAGGTAAAAACGTCGTGCTTATCGAAAAACAGCCTGTCCTCGGTGGCGTGTGTCTGAACGTCGGCTGCATTCCCTCCAAAGCCTTGTTGCACGTTGCCCAAGTGATGAACGAAACCCGCGAGATGTCGGCGCACGGCGTGACGTTTGCCGAACCCGCCGTGGATTTGGACAAACTGCGCGGCTTCAAAAACAGCGTCATTAAGAAACTCACTAGTGGCTTGGTACAACTCGCCAAACAGCGCAAAGTACAAGTGGTGACCGGCGAAGGCCGCTTTAGCTCGCCGCACACCGTGGCAGTCACTACGACTGAAGGCACAAAAACCATCGCCTTCCAGCACGCGATTATCGCGGCAGGCTCGCGTCCGGTGCATTTGCCTTTTATTCCGCACGACGATCCGCGTGTCATTGACTCCACCGGCGCACTCGAATTGAGCGACATCCCCAAGCGCATGTTGGTGATCGGAGGCGGCATTATCGGCCTAGAAATGGCGCAGGTTTACGACGCGCTGGGTACAAAAATCACGATTGTAGAATTGGCCGAAAGCATTATTCCCGGTGCGGATAAAGACATCGTGCAGCCCCTGCTCAAACGCATCAAAAAACGCTACGAGGCGATTTATCTCGGTGCGAAAGTCACCAAAGTTCAAGCCACACCCGCAGGCTTGGTGGTCAATTTTGAAGGCAAGGGCGCGCCCGAATCCGATACCTTCGACAAGATACTGGTCGCCGTGGGGCGCATTCCCAACGGCAAGCTGATTGATGCCGACAAAGCTGGTGTTGAAGTGACCGAACGCGGCTTTATCCCCGCCGATGCGCGCTTGCGCACCAATGTGGCGCATATCCACGCCATTGGTGATGTGATTGGTCAACCGATGTTGGCACACAAAGCCGTACATGAAGGCAAAGTCGCCGCCGAAGTGATTAGCGGCATGGCTTCAGCCTTCACGCCGATTAGCATTCCCGGCGTGGCCTACACCGACCCCGAGGTGGCCTGGGTGGGCAAAACCGAAGACGAACTCAAGCGCGACGGTGTGGCGTATGAAAAAGGTGCGTTCCCTTGGGCGGCCTCTGGGCGTTCGCTCTCGATTGGGCGCGACGAAGGCCTCACCAAAGCCTTGTTCTGCGCAAAAACCCATCGTCTGCTTGGTGCGGGCATCGTCGGCCCGAATGCCGGTGAGCTGATTGCCGAAGCCACCCTAGCCTTGGAAATGGGCGCGGATATGGCAGACATGGCGCTGACCATCCACCCGCATCCCACGCTTTCCGAGACGTTGGGTCTTGCGGCAGAAATGGCTGAAGGCACGATTACCGATTTACTGCCTCCCAAGAAGCGATAAAGCCATGCCTATCGATTGGCTTGTTTTAAGCACCTACGCCCTGCTTGGTATTTTTGCTGGCCTGATGGCGGGTTTACTGGGCATCGGGGGCGGGCTGATTATCGTCCCCATATTGCTTTGGTTATTTAGCATCCAAGGGCATGTCCCTGTCGATATTGCCATGCAAGTTGCCGTCGGTACGTCGCTCGCCACCATTATTCTGACCTCCATCGGCTCGATTTGGTCGCACCATCAAAAAGGCGCCATCGATTGGCTGATTGTGCAACGCATTTTGCTGGGTTTACTGCTCGGCTCGGTGGCGGGCTCAATCATTGCGCATTACATGCCGAGCGACATGCTGAAGAAAATTTTTGGCGTGTTACAAATCATCATCGCCCTCAATATGGCTTTAGGTCGCCAACCTAAACCCTCGCGTCAGCTCCCGGGCTTTGCTGGCATGACAGGTGCTGGTTCAGTGGTGGGAGCCATTAGCTCGCTGATGGGCATGGGCGGCGGTGCAGTATCCACGCCATTTTTTGCCTGGTGCAACGTCCCCATGCGCCGCGCCATTGCCACCTCGGCGGCGATTGGTTTACCCGCTGCCATTGCGGGCAGTGCTGCGTATGTATGGACCGGCTACGGCTTGCCCAATCTGCCACCTATGAGCTTAGGCTATGTTTATTTGCCTGCATGGTTAAGCATTGGCGTGATGAGCATCGTGTTTGCCGTACTCGGCGCCAAACTTACGCATATTTTGCCGGTGGATATTCTAAAAAAAGTATTTGCCGTACTTCTTCTGGTTCTTGGCATCAAAATGCTGTTCTTCTAGCGATTTTTAAGCACCATCATGCGCGAAAGCATCTTTTTAGTTGGCCCCATGGGCGCAGGAAAATCCACCAGTGGGCGCCTGCTGGCGCGCACCTTAGGGATGCGTTTTATCGACAGCGATAAAATCATTGAACAGCGCACCGGCGCCAGCATTCCACTGATTTTTGAAGTCGAAGGCGAAGCGGGCTTTCGTCAGCGCGAAAAAGCGGTGATTGATGAACTCAGCCAACTGCACGGCATTGTGCTCGCTACGGGCGGCGGCTCAGTGCTCATGCCCGAAAACCGCGAGGCGCTGCACAATCGCGGCATTGTGGTCTATCTTTTTGCCTCGGTCGATCATCAAATGGAGCGCACCGCGCATGACCAAAACCGCCCCCTGTTGCAAACCAAAGATCGGCGTGGCACTTTGCAAAACCTAATGCAGATTCGTGACCCACTGTATCGGCAAACGGCGCATCTTGTGGTGGAAACCGACCGACTCATTCCTAAATTTGTGGTGCAGCGTATTTTGCGCGGCTTGCACATGGACGCGAATCACGGCCACTAAAACCTTGGAATACTCTTGCAGCCTGTTTACGATCATGTAGCCCGGATGAAGCGTAGCGAGAATCCGGGGGGCGCGCTCTTTGCACCGCCTGCCCCGGATTAGCATCCGAGCTACATAAATAGGACTTACGCAGAAAGGCGGATTTAGCCCCCTCGCCCGCTTGCGGGAGAGAGAGAAAAACCAAGGTTTGCGTACGTCCTAATAAACATTTTGTAGGTTAATTTTTGTGGCAAAACACGCCCCCCCTGCGAAATCAATAACGTATCCTCTTAAACACCATGACAAAAAAGGATTGTGATGCAGACATTGCACGTTGAGCTTGGCGAACGCAGCTACCCCATTCACATTGGCCAAGGCTTACTTGACCAGAGCGCCCTGCTGCGCGAGGCGATTGTTGGCAGCAGCGCGCTGGTGGTGACCAATACCACCGTGGCTCCGTTGTATCGCCAGCGCCTTGATGCGGCACTTGTGGGGCTAAAAACCGCCACCGTCACCTTACCTGATGGCGAAGCCTACAAATCGATTACCAGCCTACAAACCATTTGGGACGCGCTAATCGAAGGGCGATTTGATCGCAACACCACGCTCATCGCCCTCGGTGGCGGCGTGATTGGCGACATTACCGGCTTTGCGGCGGCAAGCTACCAGCGCGGGGTCAACTTTATCCAGATTCCCACCACCTTGCTTTCCCAAGTCGATTCGTCGGTGGGCGGCAAAACTGGCATCAACCACCCCGGCGGCAAAAACATGCTCGGCGCGTTCTGGCAGCCGCAAGTGGTGATTGCCGACACCGACACGCTCAACACCCTGCCGGATCGTGAACTTTCCGCCGGTCTTGCCGAAGTCATTAAATACGGCCTGATTTATGACGAGGATTTTTTAAGCTGGATTGAAGCGAATATCGACGCCCTACGCGAGCGCGCGCCGCAAGCCTTGGCCTACGCCATTCGCCGTTCATGTGAAATCAAAGCCGAAGTGGTCAGCCAAGACGAACGCGAAACCGGCTTGCGTGCCATTTTGAATCTCGGTCACACCTTCGGTCATGCAATAGAGAACGCCCAAGGCTACGGCAACTGGCTGCATGGCGAGGCCGTCGGCGCGGGCATGTGCATGGCGGCGCGCCTGTCAGAACTTGAAGGTTTTATTAGCGCCAGCGACGTCGAACGCACGCGCCAGATTATTCAGCGCGCAGGCCTTCCCACCCACGCCCCAGCGAATATGACGCAAGAGCAATTTTCCCATCTCATGGGCATCGACAAAAAAGTGCTCGATGGCAAGCTGCGCCTGATTCTTCTTAACAAGATCGGGGAAGCCGCCGTGCGTGCGGATTTTTCACCGCAGCATCTCAATCAATGCCTCAGCGAATTCACAACCCAAAATCAATACGCAGCAAGCGAATCTGCGGAGAACGTGTAAATGTCCAACCAAGATACACCCAACTTCGACCCCTTGATGGATGCCACCTTTAGTGAACCCTCCATGCAAGAACGCGCAGAGCTGATTACCCACCTGCTGCGCCACAGTGATCGCGTGTTCACCATCATGAGCGACGACGCCACCGTATTGAGTGGTTTCAGCCACAAGCTCACCCATCACGACACTAAGGGTCTGTATTACGCCGAAGTTTACCCTAGCCCTGGCATGGATGCCGAAGACATGGTCATGCACCTTGCGCGCGGTTGGGGCGTGGAAGTTGATTTCGGCGAAACCGCCATGAATGCCCTGTTCCAGCGCCTGCCTGCCTTGCTACCCGACCCGCGTCGCGCCGTGGCCATCATTCATTTCGCCGACACCCTGCCGCCAATGATTCTGGACGGCCTGATTAGCTTTATGCAGCGCCTCGACCAGCTGCTTGATGGACGCGTGCGCCTTATCCTGACGGGCTCATCCCAACTTACCCAACGCATCGCCCCCATGCAAACCCTTGGGGATGCGGGGCAAATTTACGCCCTGCACCTGCAACCGCTTAGCACGCAAGCAAGTCCCGCCCAAGGATTTGCCCAAGGTTTTGTTAGCGTCGCAGCGGCCGAAATGCTCGACGAACCCCACACGGAATCCGCCCACACACCCGAAGCAAATCGGCACTCATCCAGCGCGACACCTAACCCTCCTAATGCACGCGGCCTTATTTTTGCAGGCCTCGGCATCTCACTCATCCTGGCCGTCATCGTCGCCATGCTGTTACGACCCGATGCCCCGGAAGCTCCCAAGGAAACCACCGTCAGCATTCCGCTGATGCCCGCCCAGCCTTCTGCCGAGCCTGCGCCCGCGAGTACAGAAACCATTGCTCAGGTCACAGAGCCACAAGCCGCACCTGCAACAGCCCCCGCGCCCGTCGTAACGGAAACGCCACCTGCACAGCCAAACCCCACACAACCCAGTGTGTACTCACCCGTTGCAGTGAGTGTTCCGTCCAATCCGCCGGCCACTGCTGCCCCTCCTGAGCCCAAGCCTGCCGCCTCAACAGAAACCACGCTCGCAAAACCAGTTCACGCCACCAAAGTTAAAGAAACCGCTCCCGAAACCAAGAGCAACACCCCCAAAGGCGAGCGTTTTGCGGCAAGCAATGCCACAAATTACGTGTTACAAATCATCACCGTAGGCTCAGCCAAAGCCGCGAACGACTACGTCAAAACCCATGGCCTTAAAGACTGCCAAACCTTCCGCCAGCAGCGCGACGGCAAAGACCTATACAGCCTAACTTGCGGCCTCTACCCGAGCCGCGATGCTGCAATTAAAGCGCAACAATCACTCCCCGCGAGCGTACTCAATACCAAACCCTACCCCCGCCAAGTCGCCGACATTCGCAAAGTCATGCTGCATTGAAACCAAAGAACCTGCTCTAAGAGGGCTACTAAAAACCTCACTTTGTCACTCCCGCGAAGGCGGGGGTCTATAAAAATCAATATCGTAGATTCCCGCCTACGCGGGAATAACGATTTTTTCTAGACACCCTGAAGTCGTAGGGCTTACGCAAAACACGATATTCATTGAATGCGTCGCTTGTGGGAGGCGCTCTTGAGCGGCGAGGGTTGTCGCCCGTCGAGACGGCCTCCCACGAGAGATTGAGGTAGGACTTACACAAAACCGCCCCAGCGGCGTTAAAGCGCCTCGCCGTACTTGCGTGTACTGTCTTCGGCGCTTTGCCTTGCTGGAACACTTTTGCGTAAGTCCTATGAGGGTTAAATTAATCAGCCCCCTCCTTGGAGTTTGACAACATCATGCGCCCCAGCCCTGGAGCAACCGAACGCACAAAACTGTCCGTGAGGTGTTGCGTGTCGCGATATACAGCAATCCCTTCGGGGGTCATCGCTCGACACATCCCATCGGGACAAACCAATGGCGCGGGATTAATCACATGGACATTCGGGAAACGCGCAGCCGCATCCAATAAATGCCTCTCAACATTCAAAGGTGCAGGATGCGTATTTTCCTCACGGCAAGCGTCTTTGGGCAGCGTCCCGTCTTTTTCCATCATGCGCTCGATGCACGATGGTCCATCAAATGAGAGCCATGGCGTACCTACGATGACATAAACCTGTTTAGCTGCCTTACTTAAACGCGCAAAAAAACGCGAGCTACCTTCGCGCCACTGCTCATCGCTAAACCCGTAGCTTGCGGCGTTGCCGACAATCACCACCTCGGGCTGTTTGCTCTCAATATAGCGCAATGCTTTTTCCCGCCACTCAAAGCAGACCTTATAAAGCCCACCCGCACCGCGATAAACATATTCCTCGTCAAGAATTGCACAGGATGATTTTGTAAGCACCGTGAGCTTCCATTCGGGCTTGGGGAAATTTTCTGCAACCGCAGAAAACCACTGCGCACCAATGCTATCGCCCAGCAGAACAACGTTTTTATCGTAAGCAACGTCGTTGAAAGTACAGGGTTGCAGCTTGGCCGTGCCGACAAATCCATCGCAGTCCATGCTGTAAATAACAGGAAGATCGCTGCGAGCTTTGGCAGAGGGCGAAAGATTATGAATTGTCGGGGGCGGGGTAAGCCATGACTCGACCGGTCGCCAAACTGCCATAACCAGCACCATCATGAGCACACTAAGTAGAATGATTTGACGCGGCGGCACATTTTGCAGCCGCGTTTTCCACAGCGGGCGCTCGACAAAACGGTAGCTTAAGTCCGCCAAAACCAAGGTAAGCAGCAACATCAACCCAAGCGCCGTTGCATGAGTGGCCAACCCAAGCGCCGCCCCCAGCTTAAGCACAGGCCAATGCCACAAGTAGAGCGAATAGGAACGATCCCCTAGCCAGACTAGACCCGGTGAACCAAGAAACGACGCGCGGGGGGGGGGGGGGGGGGGGGGGGGGGGGGGGGGGGGGGGGGGGGGGGGGGGGGGGGGGGG
>JBFXGB010000087.1:0-7886 GCA_050178405.1 Halothiobacillaceae bacterium | reverse complement strand
ACCCCACCATCGAAGCCGAAATTCATCTGGCATCCGGTCATTTGGGTCACGCTATCGTACCGTCTGGCGCATCCACCGGCTCGCGTGAGGCACTGGAACTGCGTGATGGAGACAAAGCACGTTTTGGCGGCAAGGGCGTGCTCAAGGCCGTGGCCAATGTGAACGGTGCGATTGCCTCGGCGCTGGTCGGGCACGATGTGCAAGACCAAGCGGCACTTGATCGCATCATGCTTGATTTGGATAGTACCGAAAATAAATCCAAGCTCGGCGCGAATGCGATTCTGGCGGTGTCTTTGGCAGCGGCACATGCGGCGGCAAATGAAAACGGCAAGGCTTTGTTTGAACACCTAGGCGGTGCGGCGGCGGTGACTTTACCCGTGCCGATGATGAACATCATCAACGGTGGCGCACACGCGGATAACAGCGTGGATATGCAGGAATTTATGATTATTCCCGCCGGTGCGCCAAGTTTCCGCGAAGCGCTGCGTTATGGTGCAGAAGTGTTCCATGCGCTCAAAGACGTGCTGCATTCTCGTGGCATGACGACTACCGTGGGCGATGAAGGTGGCTTTGCGCCCAACTTGTCATCGAACGAAGAAGCGATTGAAGTCATTATGGAAGCCATTGCCAAAGCGGGTTATGTCGCCGGCAAGGATATTTATATTGGTTTGGATGTTGCGGCATCCGAGTTTTATAAAGAGGGTAAATATGTGCTGGAGAGTGAAGGCAAAGCCTTTACTTCCGAAGAATTCACTGCCTTTATCAAAAATTGGGTACAAAAATATCCGATTTTGACCGTGGAAGATGGTTTGGCTGAAGGCGATTGGGCAGGCTGGAAACACCACACCGAAGAATTGGGCGGTATCTGCCAAATCGTCGGCGATGATTTGTATGTAACCAATGCGAAAATCCTCAAGGAAGGTATTGAAAAAGGCATTGCGAATTCAATCCTGATTAAAGTGAACCAAATCGGTAGTTTGAGCGAAACGCTGGAAACCATGCGTTTGGCTGCGGATAACGGTTACACCAGCATCGCTTCACACCGTTCCGGTGAAACAGAAGACACTACGATTGCTGACTTGGCAGTCGCTACCAACTGCGGGCAAATCAAAACGGGTTCACTTTCTCGTTCGGATCGTGTGGCCAAATACAACCGTTTGTTACGCATTGAAGAGCAATTAGGTGCGCGTGCGGTGTTCCCAGGCTTGGCGGCGTTTAATCCTAAGAAAGCTTAAGCTCTTGGTTTTGTCTCGGCTTATTCCATAGGTTTGCCAAGGCCGTAAACTCAAGTTAAGTTTACGGCCTCATTTTTTTGGGTTGGATGTGCATTTGCTTTCATGCTGAAAATTGTCATTATCGTGCTTGCGCTGCTATTTGCTGCTCTGCAATACCATTTATGGTTTGGCGAGGGCAGTTGGCCGCGTGCGCAAGCGGTACGTGAGAAATTCGAGCTGCAAATGAGTGAAAACGAAAAGCTGCAGCAAGAAAATGCAGTTATGGAAGCCGAGGTTTTGGACTTAAAAACGGGTTTGGATGCGATTGAGGAGCGAGCGCGGGTCGATTTAGGTTTGGTACGCCAAGGTGATGAATACTTCCAGATTATTCAGCCTGATCAAGCTAAACCCGTGGCGCAAATTGAACCCGAGACTGAGCAGCATGAAATCAACTCCGCCCCAGTAAAAGGGAAACCTGTGGATGATTGAGTTGGAGCAGGTTTGGGTGGTGATTCCTGCTGCGGGTGTAGGGGCGCGCATGGCGTCTTACCGCCCCAAACAATACTTACCGCTTGCTGGTGCAACGGTGCTTGAGCACACTTTGGCGTGCTTTGCACATCACCCAAAAGTTCGCGGCATGGTGCTGTCCATTGCTCTGGACGATGCTTATTGGCCGGATCTTGCGCCGCAAAGCTCTGTTCCGCTGCATTGTGTGGCAGGCGGCGAGACGCGGGCGCAGTCGGTGCACAATGCCTTGAGCTTTTTGGTCGATTTAACCGCATCAGAAGCGCACGATGCTTGGGTTTTGGTGCATGATGCGGCACGGCCTTGTGTGCGCCGCGAGGATATTGACCAGCTTCTGCGAGATTTACACGATGATGCGGTCGGCGGTCTTTTGGCCGTGCCAGTGCATGACACCATGAAGCGTATGGGTGCGGATGGTCGCGTGGCGTGCACTGAGCCGCGTGCCGGTTTGTGGCATGCGCTCACGCCGCAGATGTTTCGTCTATCCGTGTTGCAACAAAGTCTGGCAAACGCTTTGGCGCAAGGCCAACTCGTGACCGATGAGGCTTCGGCCATGGAATTGGCGGGTTTTTCGCCGCGTTTAATCGAAGGCCATGCGGACAATATTAAAATTACCCGCCCGGATGATTTGGCCTTGGCCGAGTTTTTTATCCAGCAGCGAGACAGAAAAAAATGAGCACATTGCCCGCATTTCGCATCGGCCAAGGAGTGGATGTTCACGCGTTTACCGCGGGGGATCATGTTGTCTTAGGCGGTGTGCGTATTCCACACACGCAAGGACTGCTTGCGCATTCAGATGGCGATGTGCTGATTCATGCCTTGTGTGATGCCTTGTTGGGCGCGGCGGCCTTGGGCGATATTGGGCAGCATTTTCCGGATACCGACCCAAGCTTTCGCGGGGTGGATAGTCGCAAGTTACTCCGCCATGTGATGCAGCTTTTGGCTGAAGCCAAGTGGTCGGTGGTGAATGCGGATATGACCGTGCTCGCTCAAGCACCGCGTCTTGCCGCGCATATCCCGCAGATGCTGGCGTGCTTGGCTGAGGATATGCAAGTGAATACCAAGCAACTGAGCATCAAGGCGACAACCAGCGAGCGTTTGGGCTTTGTGGGACGCGAGGAAGGCATTGTGGCACAGGCGGTGGTGATGCTTGCGGGTAAGATTTAAGTATCTATTGAAAAATATTCATCGAGCCCGGATGTTGTACTTGGGCAGTATGTTCCTTAGAAATGGCGGCTCTCAGATTCCGTTAAGCTGCACGAATACCAAATAAGACACACAGATTATTTTTGATTCAAAGTGGTGTAATAGTTTTTATTGCGGCGCAGATGCAAAACCTTTTCCTATGCTACGTTGGGTGTCGTTGTCCCCTTCTGTTTGGCGCGCTGCAAGATGTGCCTTTTGATTTAGAACTTATGCTGAATGATTGTTTTACTTTCTTCCCCACGATGCGGTAGGGAGTTAAATCTTAATTAATGGGATAGAAACTATGACTGAAATGGGTTATCTCTCTGTAATTGAGCGCTATCACGAATACCGCACACCGATTCGTGAGCTGCTGAAATCCATAATTACCGGCATTACCGACTCGGAATTAATTAGCAATCAGGATGGCCAAAGACAGGCCATGGTATCGGTGCGTGAGCGTTATCCCTTTGTGCAAATTCTCTATGTGCTAGATGAAAAAGGGATGCAAATCAGCGAATTTTCCACCAGTAAAGCCGGCGTCGTCAGCAGTGAGCACGATGTGGGCTTAGGGCGTGATCGTCGTTATCGACCTTATTTTCAACAGGTTAAGGCGCATCAAGGCGTGATTGTGACCGAGCCGTATTTATCGATAGCGGATCGTAGCTTATGTCTGAGCACGGCCATGCCGTTAGAGTGTACGGATGGCGTGAACTGTTATCTTGTTTTAGATGCCGATCTTGAGGCTTTGGTGAGTTTTTTGTTGGGTGATATTCAGCGTCGTCGCGTTGAACCCCTATTCAAAGTGATGTATGCCTTATTGGGTATGAGTTTACTCGGCGTGGTGGGGTTGTTGATGTTCAATGCCTTGTCTGATTTGGCCGATGCACTGATTCATCCTGTTGAATCTGAAACCGATAAACTGCGTCCGTTTAGCATCATTATCGTCATCACGCTGGCTATGGCGATTTTTGATTTAGCCAAGACTACTCTGGAAGAAGAAGTGTTGATGCACAAGGATGTTCTTCGCCATAGTGCCACGCGGCGCACAACAACGCGTTTTTTGGCTTCGATTATTATTGCGGTGTCGATTGAAGGGTTATTGTTGATGTTTAAATCTGCCATGGGAGCGACAGATCATCTCTATGAAGCGGCCTTTGTGATGTTTTCAGCTGCATTATTGACCATTGCTTTGGGTGTTTATGTGTATCTAGGTGCGCGTGCTGAATCATATTTATTGGAAGCACGTAAGCCCCCCCAATTTGATAAAAATCATGTAGAGACCGAACTTTAATGGCTCTGGGTTGCTTGATGATTGATGTTCAAGGCTTGCAACTTAACGCCGAGGAGGCCGAGCGCCTGCAACATCCCCACGTCGGCGGTCTGATCTTATTTACGCGCAATTATCAAAGTCCTGCGCAGTTGCGGCGGCTTGTTGCCGAAGTGCGCGCGGTGCGCCCGGAATTGCTGATTAGCGTCGATCATGAAGGCGGGCGGGTGCAGCGTTTTCGTGAGGGCTTTACGCTTATTCCGCCTGCGGCAAAATTGGGTGAGCTGTATAACCAAGATCATGAGGCTGCGCTGCAATTGGCACGCGATTGGGCGTGGTTATTGGCGGCTGAATTGCGTGCGTTTGATATTGATTTGAGTTTTGCACCGGTGTTGGATGTCGGCGGGCCGTTGAGCCGTGTGATTGGTAATCGTGCGCTGCATGAGCATCCTCATGCCATTGCGGCCCTGGGTGAGGCGTGGATGTTGGGAATGCGCGATGCAGGCATGGCGGCGGTGGGGAAGCATTTTCCGGGGCATGGTTCGGTGGCCGAAGATTCGCATGTCGAGTTTCCGCTGGATGCACGCTCTTTAGCCGAGATTGACGCGCATGATGTATTGCCCTTTAAGCACTTAATCGACAAGGGCTTGTCCGGCATGATGTTAGCGCATGTGATTTATCCTGCGGTGGACACTCTTCCGGCAGGGTTTTCGCCGCGTTGGGTGACGGAGCTGTTGCGCGAGCACTATGGTTTTGCCGGTGCCGTATTTACCGATGATTTGAGTATGCTTGCGGCGAGCAGAATTGCCGAGCCTTTGGCGCGTGTCCATATGGCGCTTGAGGCGGGTTGCGACATGCTGTTACTGTGCAATCGTCCGCAGGATGTGGGTCTGGTTTTGGCGGGTTTGGATGCGCCGCAGGATGCTGGGCGCAGCGCACGTATTGAAGCGATGCGCGCGACTCAAGTGGCGTTACCGTTGGATGAGTTGCGTGCCTCGGCGCGTTTTCAGTCCACTTTGGCGCGTATGCAAGCGAGTGCGTAAGCGGGCAATGTAGCCCGGATGAAGCGCAGCGAGAATCCGGGATCAGATGCGTATGTGGTCAAACCTGCCCCGGGTTGACACCCGGGCTACGGGAGCATTGATGTCGATTTTTGAGCCGCTCAGCGATACTTTGAACAGATTCTTAGGAGTTTTATATGCAGGCTTCTCAACTTAACGCGCTTCTGGCGAGTGCCGACTGTCTAGTCAGCTCCGGGGCTATGGATGCGGCCTACGCGCGTTTGGCAGCGGCTATCGAGCGCGATTGGTCGTTGCAGATTCACGATCAGGTGCCGCTGATTCTGGTGGTGATGAGTGGCGGCTTGGTGGCGGCAGGCAAGTTGCTTAGTCGTCTGCATTATCCCGTTGAGTTGGATTACTTGCATGTCACTCGTTATGGCGAGTCCACTCAAGGGAGCACGTTGCGCTGGCTGGTGCGTCCGCGTTATTCCTTGGCCAAACGGCATGTGCTGGTGGTGGATGATATTTTTGACGAAGGCATTACCCTGCAAGAAATTACTGCCGCGTGTTTGCGCGACGGGGCTGCTTCAGTGCGTAGCGTGGTGGCCGTCAATAAAAATCACCCGCGCAAAGTGGCTGGCTTTGCGCCCGATTATGTCGGTGTGACGGTTGAGGATCGTTTTTTGGTGGGCGAAGGTATGGACTATCGCGGTTATTTTCGTAACTTGAATGGTATTTACGCGCTGACTAATACACTGGATTAAGGAGTTATCACAATGAAAAATAATAAGAATTTACTCGCTATTATTGGTGGCACGGGTCTTGGTAGTCTTAAAAATCTTGAAATTACCCGTCATCTTGTCGTCAATACCCCTTATGGCGAGCCTTCTGCGCCGCTGACTTTTGGCCTATTGGGCGGAAGTGAGGTGGTATTTTTTGCGCGGCATGGACATTCTCACCGTATTCCACCGCATCAAATCAATTACCGCGCCAATCTTTGGGCTCTTCAAGAAGCAGGCGTGAGCCAGATTATTGCAGTCGCCGCCGTAGGGGGGATTACGCCACGCATGGCACCTTCAGTAATTTGTATTCCTGACCAAATTATTGATTACACCTATGGACGCGAACAAACCTACTTTGAGGGCCGTTTAGAGGGCGTAACGCATATCGACTTTACTTACCCTTATAGTGAAACCTTGCGCCATGAACTTACCCATGCGGCGAGTGTACTGGCCTTGGATGTAGTGGATGGTGGTGTGTATGCCTGCACCCAAGGCCCGCGCTTGGAGTCCAAGGCAGAAGTGTTGCGTTTGGAGCGTGATGGCTGCGACATTGTGGGCATGACCGGGATGCCCGAAGCAAGCCTTGCGCGTGAATTGGGCATGGATTATGCCCACTTGACGGTTATTGCTAATTGGGCGGCGGGAAAAAATAGCAATCAAATCATTACGATGGATGAGATTGACGCGACTTTGAAAGACGGCATGCGCAAGGTGCGCGATTTGATTCAAAAGGTGCTGGAACAGCGTGCGGCGCGATAGTGAGGCTGTTTGCAAAATAAGCACGATGGAGCTTATGGGGAATCTGGAGTGGACCTGCTTATTGATTGCCAAGCCTGACCCGGATTATTAATCCGGCTAGCTTTATCCGTAATTGTCTGCCATGCGCAGCAATAGTCTCCATGGGGCGCATGGCGCACCCTACGGGTTTATGGATTAATCGTGCTGGGCTAATAATGTCCCGGGCTACAAAAACAAAAGCCTCCCCCATATCGCAACGGGAGAGGCTTTTTGTTATAGAGACTTGAAAGCACTCTAATTTATTTGAAAATCAGCGCAGCAATGGCCAACACCACACCCAAAGCGGCCACGCCTAAGGCAAGCAGGTTGTTGGATGCGCTTGGTTCTTGTGTTGGATGTGCTGCGTTCTTGCTCTGTTGGGCGAGTGCGTTGACCTTGTCATCGAGACGCTCAAGCAAGGCTTGTTCGCTTTGGGCAAGATGATGATCCATTTGCGCGCTCCATGCGTTGAAGCGTTGTTCGAGCATTTCGTCTTGTTTTTTAAGTAATTGCTGCATCCATTCTTTTGGCAACTCTTGCGCAGGGGCGGAGGGTGTGGTTTTCGCTCTTTGTGCTGCGAGAGCATCGGCGACAGACTTCATTCCGGCGCTCAATTCCTGTTTGATCGTTTGGAATTTTTCGTCACTCGCTTGAATGTAGCTTGCCATGTGTGCGCTGGCCTCTGCGGAGACCAGTGCAGGAAGACGATCATTGATGCGTTGTTCGAACTGCTTTTCAATGCGTGTTTCAAGCTTGGTAAACAGTGCTTGCTCATCAAAGCCCGCTGCTGGAGCTTCGGCTCGTGGCGCGGATTTTAGCTGCGAAAGTTCGATACTCATCACGTTGAGCTTCTCGTCCACCATGGCAAAGTGCGATGCGATTGCTTGATTGATGAGGCGTTCAGCGGCGCTTTGTGCGGCTTGTTCAGCAATTTGCGGCAGGCTTTGTTCGAGTTTGGTTTGTAAATCAATATCGTGCAGGGCACGTTTAGAATGTTCTTGCGCCTCAAAATCTTTCAGATGATGCGTAATGAGGCTCGTAAGATGCTGCTCATCTACCGTGTTTCCTGTTTTGGTTAAGTTGGCAAGCGCGTTTTGATATTCAGCCTGTGCTTGTTCTTGAGCTGAGTGCA
>JBFXGB010000086.1:0-8055 GCA_050178405.1 Halothiobacillaceae bacterium | reverse complement strand
CGCCTGCTTCAAAATGGATAAAATCTGACTATCGCTGTAGCGCGAAACTTTCATGTAAAACTTCCTCAGTGCATTGGAGAAAATTCTACTTCTAAATAGCGCTAGTTTTTGGGGGGATTACCGAGGGGATTACCACTCCGGCATGACCATATTGGCGCTCGTGTCTGAGATTGAAGAAGAGGGTTGCTCAACTTAAAAAGTGTTTGTTGAAAAAACTGCTCATCGCATATTTTGAAAAAACAGGCGCATTTAGCCGTCTGTAAGTCTTTTTGGTTTATGTGTATTGAATTTGGACTTACGCAAAATCCTGATTTATCTCCCTCTCCCCCGCGGGAGAGGGTTGGGGAGAGGGGGTGCAAACTTCGCCAGAACATAGGCTTGCACCAACTTCACCACCCTTTCCCGTCAAGAGGGAAGGAGTTAAACAACCATTCTGCGTAAGTCCTATTCATAATCGACGATAGTGAGATTATTGTTTGGAGCCTATTTTTCCAACGGCACAACTTACAAATGATTTGGCTTTTGAGCCGAGAGCCTGTAGGCTGTCCAATTGGCCTTTTTCTGGGTAGCCTAGGCGATTCAATGTTGCAACGGCTTGAGTGCGCACATCGTGCTCGGCGGTCATCAAGACGCTTTCTCCCTGGATATCGACTTCAACGCTCAATAGCCCCGGAATTTTGGCGAGGTGCTGGCGTATGCTGTTGGCACAGCCGCCACATTTGATATTTTCCACTGCAATCACGATGTCCATGCTCTTTTCCCCATGGTTATGGAAGGATGCTTCGTTTCGTATGTAGAATAGATCAACAAACTCTACAACGAAGTGAGAAATTAGTATGCCTACCTACCGCTCCCGCACCACCACGCATGGCCGCAATATGGCGGGCGCTCGCGCTTTATGGCGCGCGACCGGCATGAAAGATGGCGATTTTGATAAGCCAATCATTGCCATTGCTAACTCATTTACTCAATTTGTGCCTGGTCATGTTCATCTTAAAGACATGGGTCAGTTGGTGGCGCGCGAGATTGAAAAAGCGGGCGGTGTAGCCAAAGAGTTCAACACCATTGCGGTAGATGATGGGATCGCCATGGGGCATGGCGGCATGTTGTATAGCTTGCCAAGCCGCGATTTGATTGCGGATTCTGTTGAATATATGGTCAACGCTCACTGCGCCGATGCGCTGGTGTGTATTTCTAACTGCGACAAAATTACACCGGGGATGTTGATGGCGGCTTTGCGCTTGAACATCCCGGTAATTTTTGTTTCCGGCGGGCCGATGGAGGCGGGCAAAACGGCGCTTGCGGGCAAGGTGATTAAGCTTGATTTAGTCGATGCCATGATTGAGGCGGCGAACCCCAAAACCTCGGATGCGGATGTGGCGCAAATCGAGCGTTCGGCGTGCCCAACCTGCGGCTCGTGCTCTGGCATGTTTACGGCCAATTCGATGAATTGCTTGACCGAGGCGCTGGGTTTGTCTTTGCCGGGCAATGGGTCGTTGCTTGCGACCCATGCCGACCGTGAAGATTTGTTTTTAGAAGCAGGGCGCACGATTGTGGATATTGCGCGGCGTTATTACGAGCAGGATGACGAGCGCGTGTTGCCGCGTTCGATCGCGACTTTTGAAGCCTTTGAGAATGCGGTGGCGCTGGATATCGCCATGGGCGGGTCGAGTAATACGGTGCTGCATTTGCTGGCGGCGGCGCATGAGGCCAAGGTCGAATTCACGATGGCGGATATTGACCGCATTAGTCGCAAAGTGCCGCATTTGTGCAAGGTTGCGCCGAGTATCCAGACCTATCACATGGAAGATGTGCATCGTGCGGGCGGGGTGTTCGGCATTTTGGGCGAGCTTGAGCGTGCCAATCTGCTTCATACCGGCTGCCATACCGTGCATGCGCCGACGATGGGCGAGGCGCTTGAGCAATGGGATATTGCGCGCCCGACGGTGAATGCGACTGCTAAAACCCGCTTTTTGGCCGGGCCTGCGGGTATTCCGACGCAGACGGCGTTTAGTCAGTCCACGCGCTGGCCGAATCTTGATCTTGACCGTGCGCAGGGCTGTATCCGTAATTTAGAACATGCGTATAGCCAAGACGGTGGTTTGGCGGTGTTGTACGGCAATATCGCACCGGAAGGCTGCATCGTCAAAACCGCAGGTGTGGATGCGGAGAGCCTTAAATTTAGCGGCCCTGCACGTATTTTTGAAAGCCAGGATGCGGCGGTTGAGGCGATTTTGGGCGACAAAATCAACGCGGGCGATGTCATTGTCATTCGCTATGAAGGCCCACGCGGCGGCCCTGGGATGCAGGAAATGCTTTATCCAACGAGCTATCTGAAGTCCAAGGGCTTAGGTAAGGCGTGTGCCTTGATTACCGATGGGCGTTTTTCCGGCGGTACGTCCGGCTTGTCGATTGGTCATGTTTCGCCCGAAGCAGCGGAGGGCGGGGCGATTGGTTTGGTGGAAGAGGGCGATTTAATTGTCATCGACATCCCCAATCGCAGCATTGATTTTGCTGTGAGCGAAGATGAAATTCATCGCCGCCGTGAGCAGATGGAAGCTAAGGGGATTCACGCTTGGCATCCCGTGGCACGGGAGCGTGAGGTGAGCCTTGCGCTGCAAGCTTATGCCGCTATGACGACCTCGGCATCACGCGGTGCGGTACGTGATATTTCTCAGATTAAGCGTCGGGGTTGAATAGAATGACGAATGACATTGCTGCATTTAAGGCGCGTCTTGCTCATGAAGTCGTGCCGTTTGCCGACACGCTCGCGCTGATCGGCTCGCTGTATCGCTACACGCCGACAGCCTTTAGCAATGGCTTGGGTGAAGATGCTTTGCATAGCGCGGCGGGTACGAACGAAGGTTCATGCAAGGTCTTTGCCTTCGCCTCTCTGCAAGGCTTGTCGCAGGACGAAACCTTGGCCTGCTTTGGTGAGCATTATCAAGCTGTGCTGGCTGACCCTGCGGGTACGGCGCATCCGAATATTCGTCTGTTTATGCGCGATGGCTGGGCGGGGATTCGCTTTGAAGGAACGCCGCTCGTGTCATAATTGCGTCACTTTTATTTCATTTGTTGTGTGGAGTTGCGATGTCTGCGATTAAAAAGGTGGTTCTGGCCTATTCGGGTGGCTTGGATACCTCAGTCATTTTGAAATGGTTACAAGAAGAATATCAATGTGAGGTGGTGACTTTTACCGCCGACTTGGGGCAGGGCGAAGAAGTTGAACCCGCACGCGCCAAGGCGCAAGCGATGGGGGTGAAAGATATTTTCATCGAAGATGTGCGTGAAGAATTTGTGCGCGATTTTGTCTTCCCCATGTTCCGTGCCAACACGATTTACGAAGGCGAGTATTTGCTCGGCACCTCGATTGCGCGCCCGCTGATAGCCAAGCGTTTGGTGGAAATTGCCAATGAAACCGGTGCGGATGCGATTTCGCACGGCGCAACCGGCAAGGGTAACGATCAGGTGCGTTTTGAGCTGGGGGCGTATGCGCTCAAGCCGGGCGTGAAGGTGATTGCACCGTGGCGCGAGTGGGATTTGAACTCGCGTGAAAAACTGATGAGTTACGCCGAAGCCAATAATATTCCGGTCGATTTTGCCAAAAATAAGAAAAAATCGCCGTATTCCATGGATGCGAACTTGCTGCATATTTCCTACGAAGGCGGTGGCCTAGAAGACCCGTGGTGGGGCGCGGAAGAATCCATGTGGCGCTGGACGGTTTCGCCGGAAAATGCACCGAACGAAGCCGAAGAAATTGTCATTGGTTATGAACATGGCGATCCGGTATCCATTAATGGTGAGCGTTTATCCCCCGCGCAAATGTTGCTCAAGCTGAATCAGTTGGGCGGCAAGCATGGCATTGGACGTTTGGACTTGGTGGAAAACCGTTACGTCGGCATGAAATCACGCGGTTGTTACGAAACCCCGGGCGGCACGATTATGCTGCGTGCGCATCGGGCGATTGAGTCGATTACTCTTGATCGTGAAGTGGCGCATCTCAAAGACGAGCTGATGCCGCGTTATGCCAGCATGATTTATAACGGTTATTGGTGGAGCCCGGAGCGTCGCATGATGCAGACCATGATCGATGCCAGCCAAGCGCATGTGAACGGCGAAGTGCGCTTACGCTTGTATAAGGGCAATGTGATTGTGGACGGTCGCCGTTCGGAGCGCGACAGCTTGTTTAGTGCCTCGATTGCCACGTTTGAAGATGACCAAGGCGCGTACAACCAGAAAGATGCGGAGGGCTTTATCAAGCTCAACGCGCTTAGGATGCGTATTGCGGCGGGGCGGGGATAACTCCACCTCTTTGTAAGGTATGACTTTTTTGCCCGCGTCTTGCGGGCTTTATTTTGGAGACAATTTTATGCGTATTTTGCACACCATGTTGCGGGTTGGTGATTTAGAGCAATCCATTGCCTTTTACACTGAAGTTTTGGGCATGCGTCTGATGCGGCGTAAGGATTATCCCGATGGCGAATTTACCTTGGCCTTTTTGGGTTACCAAGATGAGTCCGAAGCCGCCGCTTTGGAGTTGACGTATAACTGGGGCGTGAGCAAGTACGAGATGGGTACGGCTTATGGGCATATCGCTTTGGAAGTCGATGATGTTTATCAAGCGGTGGAGACGATTCGCGCGCGCGGTGGAAAAATTTTACGTGAAGCAGGGCCAATGAACGCGGGCACAACCATTATTGCTTTTGTGGGGGATCCTGATGGCTATCCGATCGAGTTATTGGCAGCCAAAGCACGATAATTTGATGCGCCGCCTGAATTGTGACTTTTTGACGTTTTTGTGAAAAATGGATGCAGGACAAGGCACTTAGCGTTTCATTCTTGGATACTGCACAGCCTTTTCCACAGAAAATGTGGATGACTTTTTGCCCTGTTAAAAAAATGTGTCCACAAGCGCTGTCAAGCCCTTGACACAGCCAGAGACTTCACAATTCATTCATCTTGTCAGGCGTAACTCATTGATTTTTATTGTTGAATGTTGAGTTGGTTAAAGTTTAACCCGTACGCGGCAAGCCCTTTTCCAATGCGGGTTGGGGATGTTTTCAACGATGTTATCCACAACTTCATCCACGCCAAATGTGTGAAAAAAACATGCTCATTTGGCTTCAAACAAATTATTTAATTTTTTGATGAGTTTATTTGATTACGCAGCCATTGACCTGCCGATTGTTGAAATTTTGCCTGAAGTCATAGAGCAACTTGCGCAGAAAAATCGGCTGGTGCTTGAGGCGGCTCCGGGCGCGGGTAAGAGTTCGCTCGTGCCGCTGGCCTTGTTGGGGCAGGCTTGGCTGGGTGGACAAAAGATTTTGCTGCTGGAACCGCGACGGATTGCCGCACGCGCCACTGCCGAGCGCATGGCGGCCTTGCTTAGGGAAAGTGTGGGCGAGACGGTGGGGTATCAGATGCGGCTTGAGCGCCGCGTCTCAAGTCAAACGCGGATTGTGGTGGTCACCGAAGGCATTTTGACGCGCATGTTGCAGGATGATGCGGCGCTTATCGGCGTGGGCGCGGTGATTTTCGATGAGTTCCACGAGCGCAGTGTGCAGGCGGATTTAGGCTTGGCGCTGTGTTTGCAGGCACAAAATATGCTGCGGGAGGATTTGCGCCTCATCATTATGTCGGCCACGCTGGATGGGAAGGGTTTGGCGGAGCGGCTGGATGCGGCGCGGGTGCAAAGCGCGGGACGAGTTTTTCCCGTGGCGGTGCATTATGTTCCGCCTAGTCGCGGGCTGGGCTTTGAGGCGCATTTGGCGGCGGTGGTGCGGCGTGCGCTCTCTGAGGTAAGCGGGGATGTGTTGGTGTTTTTGCCGGGCAAGCGTGAAATTCAACGTGCGGCGGAGGCTTTGGCGGCACACGCGCTTGGGGCGGTGGATGTTTTGCCTCTGCATGGCGATTTGGAACTGACGGCGCAACACGCGGTACTGGTGCGCAATGCCGCACGACGGCGAGTGATTTTGGCGACGAATATCGCGGAGACGAGTTTGACCATTGAGGGCGTGCAGGCGGTGGTGGATGCGGGCTTGGTGCGGGTTGCCAAGTTTGATTCGGCAAGCGGTATGACGCGATTGGTGACGCAAAACATCAGCCGGGCGAATGCGGAACAACGTCGTGGGCGTGCGGGGCGCTTGGCTGCGGGGGTGTGTTATCGCTTGTGGGGCGAGGGCGAGCAGGGGGCTTTGGCGCTGCATTCTGAGCCGGAAATCCGCCGTGCGGATATGTTGCCGCTGGCATTGGAACTGGCGTTGTGGGGTGCGGCGGCGGATGAGTTGTTTTGGTTGGATGCGCCGCCCTCGTCGTCCTTGCGTCAGGCGGAACAGACTTTAAGTGCGTTGAATGCTTTGGATGATAAGGGGCGGGTCACTGCGCATGGTCGCGTCTTGGCGGCGATGCCCTTGCATCCACGTTTGGCGCATGTGTTGGTTCAGGGCGCGGCCTTGGGGCAGCGTGCTTTAGCCTGTGAGGTGGCGGCGCTGCTGTCGGAGCGGGATGTGCTGCGTGGGCAGGAGTTGCGTCAGCACTGCGATTTGGCCTTGCGTTTAGAGGTGTTGCGCCATGGAGGGCGGGCGTTGACGGGGGCGTTGCACGCGGGGCTTAATGTGGATGAGGCGGCACGCGCGCAGGTGAAACGTGTGGCAAGTGATTTGGCGCGGCGTGCGCCCGCCCAGCACGATGCGGCGCGGCTTGCGGATGATGAGGCCTTGGGTGTGTTGCTAGCCTTGGCCTATCCCGAACGTTTGGCAAAAAGTAGTGGCGATGGGCGCTTTGTGCTGGCCAATGGGCGTGGTGCCAAGATGGATCGGCTGGATGCGCTGGCTAAAGAATCGTGGCTTGCGGTGGCTCATGCGGATATGCCGACGGCGGGTTTTCATGCCGGAAGTGCGCGGGTGTTTTTGGCGGCAAAAATTACACAGTCGGCGATTGAGCGTTTTTTTGCAGCGCAGATAAAGACGCAAACGTCTGTGGAATGGGATGCGCGTAGTCTTGCGGTGAGTGCGCGTGCGCAGCGGCGTTTGGGCGGCTTGCTGCTTGAGGATAATTCGCTGAGCAACGTCTCGGGTGAGGCGATTTTGCAAGTGTTTTTGCACGGTGTACGTACGCAAGGCTTGGCTTGCTTGCCTTGGGCGGCGCGGCACACCCAGTGGCGCGGGCGGGTGCTGTTGTTGCGGCGTGTGTTGGGCGAATCTTGGCCGGATGTGAGTGATGCGGCGCTGCTGGATGATTTAGAGGCTTGGCTTGCGCCCGAGGTGCAGGGCATGAGTCGCTTGGCGCATCTTGAGCGGGTGGACTTGGATGCGGCGCTACGCGGAATGCTGGATGGGTCGCAACAAAGCCTGCTGGAGCGGCTTGCGCCTACCCATATCGAAGTGCCGAGCGGCTCGCGTGTGGCTTTAGATTATGCGCCGCTGCTCGATGGCGCGAATGAACCGGTATTGCCGGTTAAATTGCAGGAGCTGTTTGGTCTTGTGGACACGCCGCGTGTGGCGGACGGGCGGGTTGCCGTGTTGATTCATATGCTATCTCCAGCGCAAAAACCTCTTGCGGTGACACAAGATTTGGCGAGTTTTTGGCGCAATGCGTACAGCGATGTGCGCAAGGACATGCGCGGACGCTACCCGCGCCACCCGTGGCCCGAAGACCCGATGAGTGCGCTACCGACGAAGCACACCAAGGCGAGGATGGCGGTTAAATCAGTGTATTAGAATTGGCTTAAAGTTTTATTCTGTAGCACGGATGAAGCGCAGCGAGAATCCGGGGTGCCGTGCAGGTAGTCAAGCCTGCCCCGGGTTGACACCCGGGCTACGAGAACTGTTAAAGCAGTGCCTTAGAATTGGCTTAAGGTTTTACTCTGTAGCCCGGATGAAGCGCAGCGAGAATCCGGGGTAGCCGTGCCAGTAGTCAAGCCTGCACCGGGTTGGCACCCGGGCTACGAGAACTGTTAAAGCAGTGCCTTAGAATTGGCTTAAGGTTTTATTCTGTTGCCCGGATGAAGCGCAGCGAGAATCCGGGGTAGCCGTGCCATTAGTCAAGCCTGCCCCG
>JBFXGB010000085.1:0-8158 GCA_050178405.1 Halothiobacillaceae bacterium | reverse complement strand
ACGCTCTTCCGATCTGAATACGCGATGAGTGTCATTGTAGGGCGCGCGCTGCCCGATGTGCGTGATGGCCTCAAGCCCGTGCATCGCCGCGCTTTGTTTGCCATGAGCGAACAAAACAACGATTGGAACAAGCCCTACAAGAAGTCCGCCCGCTTGGTGGGTGACATCATGGGTAAATATCACCCGCATGGTGACTCGGCAATTTACGACACCATTGTGCGCATGGCGCAGCCTTTTTCTTTGCGCTACATGCTGGTCGATGGTCAGGGTAACTTCGGTTCGGTCGATGGCGATGCGCCAGCGGCCATGCGTTACACCGAAATTCGTATGGCGCGCATTGCGCATGAATTACTCGCCGACATTGATAAAGACACGGTTGATTTTGTGCCGAACTACGATGGTTCTGAGCGCGAGCCAGCCGTATTCCCGACGCGCATTCCTAACCTTTTGATTAACGGATCATCCGGTATTGCGGTAGGAATGGCCACCAATATCCCGCCGCATAACTTGGGCGAAGTAATTGATGCTTGCTTGGCGCTGATTGATGATGAACACGTTGATACCGAGCGCTTGCTTGAACTCGTGCCAGGGCCTGATTTTCCTACCGCCGGCATTATTTTCGGCGGTGCGGGTTTGCGTGAAGCCTATCTCACCGGACGTGGGCGCATCCAAGTGCGTGCGCGTGCGCGCATTGAAGAAGACGAGCGCGGTCATCAGACAATTATTATTTCCGAACTGCCGTATCAGGTGAACAAAGCGCGTTTGATTGAGCGCATTGCTGAGCTTGTCAAAGAAAAGAAAATCGAAGGCATTTCCGCGCTGCGTGATGAGTCCGACAAGGACGGGATGCGCGTGGTCATCGAAGTTAAGCGCGGTGAAATGGCTGAGGTGTTGCTGAATAATCTGTATCAGCAAACCCAGTTGCAGACCGTGTTTGGCTTGAACATGGTGGCCTTGGTGGATAACCAGCCGCGCACCTTGCCGCTGCGCGATATGTTAGAGGCCTTCTTGCGCCATCGGCGTGATGTGGTGACGCGCCGTACTCTGTTTGAATTGCGCAAAGCGCGTGATCGAGCGCATATTTTGGAAGGTTTGGCGGTTGCGCTGGCCAATATCGACGAAATTATTGCGCTAATTAAAGCCGCCGCAAGCCCAGCGGATGCCAAAGAAGCCTTGCTTTCAAGGCGCTGGCAGTCGGGCATTGTGCGCGAGATGCTGGCGCGCACGGGCGCTTCGTCGTCGCGTCCGGATGGTTTGGATGCTGACTTTGGTCTGGCGGACGATGGCAGCTATCGCCTCACGCCAACGCAGGCACAAGCCATTCTCGAGTTGCGCCTGCATCGTTTAACTGGATTGGAGCAAGATAAGATTGTTTCTGAGTTCGCTGAGATTCTTAACACTATCGGCGAACTACTTGAAATTCTTGGTAATCCTGAGCGTATGCGTGAAGTGATTCGCGGCGAATTGGTGCAAGTGCGCACGCAATTTGCGGATGCGCGCCGTACCGAGATTCAGGCTTCACGCGCGGATTTGTCGGAAGAAGATCTAATTACCGAAGAGCAGCGTGTGGTCACCCTGTCGCACGCGGGCTACATCAAAACCCAATCCTTGTCAGACTACGCGGCGCAACATCGCGGCGGACGTGGCAAAAGTGCCGCAAAGGTCAAGGGCGAGGATGCGATTCAGAAATTGCTGGTGGCAAGCTCCCATGACATGGTGATGATTTTTACTAGCCGTGGTCGCGTGTATTGGAAAAAAGTTTGGGAATTGCCGCTGGGTAGTGGTCAGGCGCGTGGTCGTCCGATTGTCAATATCTTGCCGCTGGAAGAAAACGAGCGCATCGAGGCTTTGCTGCCGCTGCGTGATTTCGCGGGCGAATCGTATGTGATGTTTGCCACGCAAAACGGCATCATCAAAAAAACCCCGCTGGTCGAGTATTCGCGTCCGCGTCAGAGTGGCATTATCGCCATTGATATTCGTGAGGGTGATAGCCTGATTGGTGCGGCGCTGACCGATGGTTCGCAGGATGTGATGCTATTCACCAATGCGGGCAAAGTGATTCGTTTCGCCGAAACCGATGTGCGCTCCATGGGGCGCGGTGCGTCCGGTGTGATTGGCGTGCGCTTGGCGGAAGGCCAGACCGTGGTGTCGATGATTATTGCCCAAGGTGAAAATGCGGCGGAAAGCCTAGGCGAGGGTGTGCTTGAGGGCGCAGCTGAAAACAAGGGCGATATCCTGACCGCTTCAGCCAATGGCTACGGCAAGCGCACCCCGCTGGATGATTTCCCACGTCATAATCGTGGCGGTCAAGGGGTGATTGCCCTGCAAACCACCGAGCGCAATGGCTTGCTTGTTGGTGCGGTGCGCGTATGGGAAGACGATGAGTTGATGCTGATTAGCGATCAAGGCACCTTGGTGCGCACGCCGGTGGCGGAAATTTCACGGGTCGGGCGCAATACGCAAGGTGTGACCTTAATTCGTCTAAGCAAGGATGAACATTTGGTGCAGATTGAGCGTATTCAAAGCATCGAAGATACGCCTGCGGAAGCTGAAGACACTTATCCGACATCTGTTGCAGGTGATGCCAATGATGATGCCGATAATGGCCTCGGTCACCAGGATGAAGTTCAAGATTAATCATTAAGTTAGAGGGCTGTTCTCATGTCGAATGTAGAAAATCGGGTGTTCAATTTCAGCGCGGGTCCCGCCATGCTGCCTGTTGAGGTTTTAGCGCGTGCTCGCGATGAGATGCTCAACTGGAACGGTTCGGGCATGTGCGTGATGGAAATGAGCCATCGTGGTAAGGAATATGTTTCGATTGCTGAAAAGGCCGAAGCCGATTTCCGTAAGCTGATGAATGTGCCAGAAAACTACAAGGTGCTTTTCCTGCAAGGCGGCGCATCCGCGCAGTTTAGTATGGTGCCGATGAATCTTTTGCGCGGCAAAACCAGTGCGGATTATTTGAATACCGGTCATTGGTCGGAAAAAGCCGTGGCGGAAGCTAAGCGTTTTTGCAATGTTAATGTGATTGCCGACACCAAAAGCAGCAAGTACACCACCTTGCCGGATGCGTCCGAGTTGAGTTTCAGCAAAGATGCCGCGTTTGTGCATTACACCCCGAATGAAACCATTGCTGGAGTGGAGTTTGGCTATATTCCGGACACGGGTGACATTCCCTTAGTGGCAGATATGTCGTCTAACATCATGTCGCGTCCAATCGACATCTCTAAATTCGGTGTAATTTATGCCGGCGCGCAGAAAAATATCGGCCCTGCGGGTCTGACCATTGTTATCGTGCGCGACGATTTAATCGGCCAAGCCATGCCTCATACGCCGATTATGTTTGACTACAAAACCCATGCGGACAATGGTTCGATGTACAACACACCGCCAACCTATGCGTGGTATATCGCAGGTTTGGTATTTGAGCACTTGCTGGAAACGGGCGGCCTAGCGGCAATGGAAGCCATCAACCAGCGCAAGGCGCACAAGCTGTATGCGGCGATTGATAACTCTCCGTTTTATTCCAACCCTGTAGATGCAAAGTGCCGTTCGTGGATGAACGTGCCGTTTTTGCTTGCCAATAGTGATTTGGACAAAGCCTTCCTTAAAGAAGCGGAAGCCGCTGGATTGACCAGCTTGGCGGGTCATCGCTCCGTGGGTGGTATGCGCGCCAGTATTTACAACGCCATGCCGGAAGAAGGTGTGGATACGCTGATTGCCTTTATGAATGATTTTGCCCAACGTAACGGCTAGTCGTAACGGCTAGTCGCAACGGTTAATTTAATAAATTTAAGGAGTTATACGATGTTTAAGATTCTTACCCTGAACAATATCGCTGCTGTAGGTCTTGATCGTTTGCCGCGCGACAAATATGAAGTGGCTTCTGAAGTTCAAACTCCGGATGCCATTTTGGTGCGCTCTGCCAAGATGCACGATATGCCTGTGCCCGCGAGCCTAAAGGCAATTGGTCGTGCCGGTGCCGGGGTGAATAACATCCCGGTCAAAGAGATGAGCGAGAAGGGCATTGTGGTATTCAATGCACCAGGCGCGAATGCCAATGCGGTGAAAGAACTGGTCGTGGCGGGTATGTTGCTGGCAGCGCGTAACATTCCGCAGGCGTGGAAATTTGCCACTGGGCTTACGGGTGATGACACCTTTTTGCACAAGGCGGTTGAAGACGGCAAAAAGAACTTTGTCGGTTTCGAGTTGCCAGGTCGCACATTGGGCGTGATTGGTTTGGGTGCGATTGGTGTGCGTGTGGCCAACACCGCGCGTGCTTTGGGTATGAAAGTGGTTGGCTATGACCCAGGCATTACGGTTGAGCGCGCTTGGGAATTGTCGGCGGATGTGCAGCAGGCAAGCAGCGTAGATGAGCTGCTTGCGCGTGCAGATTTTGTCAGCTTCCATGTGCCCTTGATTGATGCAACGCGTAATCTAATTAACGCCGAGCGTTTGAAGTTCATGAAAGACAACGTGGTTGTGCTGAACTTTGCTCGTGAGGGCGTAGTGGATGAGGCTGCGATGGTTGCGGCGCTGGATGCAGGCAAGGCACACGCCTATGTATCTGATTTCCCTGTTAATGCCACCAAAGATCATCCGCGCTGCATCACGTTGCCGCATCTTGGTGCATCGACAGGCGAGGCGGAAGACAACTGCGCGATTATGGTCGCCGATCAGGTGCGCGATTTCTTGGAGAACGGCAACATCTTAAATTCTGTGAACTTCCCGGAAATCAAGCTGGTGCGCAAGGGCGATCATCGTCTGGCCATCGCCAACAAAAACCTGCCGGATATGGTGGGTCAAATTTCCCATGTGCTGGGTAGCCACAAAGTGAACATTGTGCATATGGTGAACGATTCTCGTGGGGATGTGGCTTATACCTTAATCGACATCGAAGGCGAGATGCCGACTGCTGCTGCCGAAGCGATTCGCGGCATTAGTGGTGTATTGAATGTGCGTGTGATCTAAATTTAAGGGTTGACCCATGGGCATTGAGGAGGGCGGGCAAGCGGTGTTGCGGCTGGATGATGTGAGAAATCGCATTGATGCAGTCGATCAACGCCTGCTGGAGTTGTTGTCTGAGCGCGCGAACCTTGCGCATTCGGTGGGTGAAATCAAACGCGCCGCTGGCAATGAAGATGCTCAATTCTATCGCCCGGAGCGGGAGGCGCAGGTGTTGCGCCGCATCCAGAGCCTGAATGTCGGGCCTCTGGATGATGCCAACGTGGCTTGGCTATTCCGCGAAATTATGTCGGCGTGCCTTGCGCTTGAACAACCCATGCGTGTGGCCTATTTGGGCCCTGCGGGGACGTTTAGCCAGATGGCGGCCTTGCGCCAATTCGGTCATGCGGCGGAGTTGGTGCCCTGTTTATCGATTGCTGAAGTCTTCCGTAGCGTGGCTTCAGGCAGTGTGTCTTATGGTATTGCTCCGGTGGAAAACTCCACCGAAGGCGGTGTATCGCAAACGCAAGAAGCCTTGCTTGCAAATGATTTGTCAATTTGCGGTGAAGTGGCGGTGCGCATTCACCATCAATTACTCTCTAACGCCTCTGCTCTTGCGGAAGTGCGCCGTGTGTATGGTCACGCGCAGTCACTCGCGCAATGTCGGCATTGGTTGGATGCTCATTTGCCGCACGCCGATCGCGTGCCGGTGAGCAGTAACGGCGAAGGTGCGCGTTTGGCGGCGCAAGAATCCGGCGCAGCGGCGATTGCGCCCGATGTCGCGGCTGGGCTGTATCAACTTGGCACTTTGGCGGCCAATATCGAAGACGAAGCGCATAACACCACGCGTTTTGTGGTGCTCGGCTCCAAGGATGCGGGGGCAAGCGGGGTGGATAAAACATCTTTGGTGCTGTCCACGGCCAATAAGCCTGGTGCGTTGTTTCATTTACTCAAGCCCTTAGCCGAGCGCGGTATCAGCCTGACGCGCATTGAGTCGCGTCCCTCGCGCACGGCGGCTTGGGAATATGTGTTTTTTATTGATGTGGATGGGCATCGCAAGGATGCGCAGGTGGCCGAAGCCATTCGTGAGCTTGAGCAGCAGGCTGCTTGGATGCGGGTGCTGGGTTCTTATCCCAAAGCGGTATTAAAAGCATGAGTGCGCAAAACAATTTACAATCAAATCCATGGTTAGCGCGTGCTTGTACGCAAGTATCGAAGCTTGCGCCCTATGTGCCGGGCAAGCCGCTGGATGAATTAGAGCGTGAATTGGGTATTCAAGGCGCAATCAAGCTAGCATCGAATGAAAACCCGCTTGGGCCATCCCCTGCCGCTTTGCATGTTCTACGCGAGCACGCCGCAAATGTGCATCTTTACCCCGATGGCAACGGCTTTAAGCTCAAACAGGCTTTGGCGCAAACCTTGAATGTGACGATTGACTCCATCACCTTGGGCAATGGCTCGAATGATGTGCTGGATTTAATTGCGCGTGCTTTTTTGGGCACAGGACGTGGCGCGGTATTTTCTGAATATGCTTTTGCGGTGTATGCGATTAGTACGCAGGCTGTGGGTGGGATTGCACAAATCGCTAAGGCTTTGCCTTTTGATCATGCCAAGCAACCGTATGGGCATGACCTTGCCGCCATGCGCGCTGCAATCACGGAACAAACACGGGTGGTGTTTTTAGCCAACCCCAATAACCCAACCGGAACATGGGTGGAAAAAGACGCGCTGTATGCGTTCATTGCTGCAGTGCCTGCCGATGTTTTGGTGGTGGTGGATGAGGCATATATCGAGTTCGTCGATGAAGATTCGGATTTCCCGAACGCCTTAGGCTGGCTGACTGAGTTCCCCAATCTTATTGTCACGCGCACTTTCTCTAAAATTCACGGTTTGGCGGGTTTGCGTGTGGGTTATGCCGTGTCGCATCCACAGGTGGCCGAAGTGCTCAATCGCGTGCGTCAGCCGTTTAATGTGAATTTACTGGCGATGGAAGCGGCAATCGCTGCTTTGAATGACCGTGAGCATATTGAACGCACGCGCCAGCTTAATCGCGCCGGTTTGGCTCAGGTTCGTTCCGGTTTGGCCAATTTGGGGTTAAGCGCGTTGCCCAGTATGGGAAATTTTTTGTGCATTGACATGCGCCGCCCCGCGCATGTTGTTTACGACGCTTTGTTACGCCAAGGGGTGATTACGCGTCCGGTGGCGGGCTACGGTTTGCCGCAGCATTTGCGAGTGAGCATTGGCACGGAAGCCGAAAACAAGCGTTTTTTGAGCGCACTCAACATCGTGCTGGATGGTACTGCGTGAGCTTTCACAGCACGCGGCTTTGCATTATCGGTAGCGGTTTAATCGGCGGTTCACTCGCGCTTGCGCTGAAAAAAGCCGGTGCTGTGGGCGAAATTGTGGGTTGTGGTCGCAACACGGAGACTCTGCAGCGTGCTCTTGCGTTAGGCATTGTTGACGCTTTTTCGACAGAGCTTGCGCAAGCGGTTCAGGGTGCAGACATCGTGCTGTTGTCCGTGCCTATGTTGGCGATGCGTGGGGTGCTGGAGCAGATTCAACCCGTTTTGCAGCCGGGCGTGATTGTGACCGATGTCGGCAGCGTCAAGCAGTCGGTGATTGATGATGCGCGTGCGGTGCTGGGCGAAAAAATAGAGCAGTTTGTGCCTGCGCACCCGATTGCAGGCACGGAAAAAAGCGGGCCGGATGCCGCCTTTGCCGAGTTGTTTACCGAGCGCCGCGTGATTGTCACGCCCTTGGCTGAAAACAATGAGGCTGATGTCGCGCGCGTGGTGGCCATGTGGCAATGCGTGGGTGCAGTGGTGGAGTGCATGAGTGCGGAGCACCATGACCATGTGCTTGCGGCCACCAGTCATCTGCCGCATTTGCTGGCGTTTACTTTGGTGGATAGCCTTGCGCGCAGGGATGAATCGTTTGAGATTTTCCGCTATGCGGCGGGCGGTTTCCGTGATTTTACCCGCATTGCGGCGAGCGATCCGACGATGTGGCGCGATATTGCCTTGGCAAACTCGAATGAAATCAGCTTGATACTGCAACAATATCAACAAGAACTTGAAAATTTGCAGCGTGATTTGCGTGCCAAGGATGCGCAAAACTTGTTTGAACGTTTCAGTCGTGCGCAACAGGCTCGTGAGGGTCTGAAAATTTAATTTTTTAGCCACAGAGAACACAGAGTTCACAGAGGGGTATTTGC
>JBFXGB010000084.1:0-8185 GCA_050178405.1 Halothiobacillaceae bacterium | reverse complement strand
GCGGTGCGAGAGGGTGATTTCATCGAACTTCACGATGTCTTCGTACAGCTTGACCAAGAGGCGCGAATAATCGGCCTCGCCGTGCATGATTTTGCGCTTTTCTTCGGAAGACTCGACGACGACCAGCGCATCGGGGTAGGGGACTTGCAACGAGATAATCTGATCTTCACGCAGGGGAATTTCAGGAATGCGGTGGCGCGACTGAATCAGGTCGGCCTCCGTTGTGTGCGTAGTGGTGTGAATGCCGGGGCAGACTTTTTCGATAAAGTGGCGCAGGTTGACCGCGTTCACTGAATCGTCCGAGCCTTGGTCGATGACTTTTAAGGTTTCGCCTTCGCCAATTAGGGAGAGAGTGAGTTGCAGGCCGCCTGTACCAAAACCGCGTCCCATCGGCATTTCGCGGCTGGCGTAGGGCACTTGGTAGCCTGGAATGGCAATCGCTTTAAGAATGCTGCGGCGCACTTCTTTTTTGGCGTATTCATCTAAAAACGCAAAGTTGTAGCTCATGATGCGTCTCCTTGCGCAGGCGCTTTGTTTTGGGTGGCACGCAGGCGATCCATGTCGGATTGGAAGGTGACGTAATGCGGCATTTTGTAGTGGTTGGCAAAGCCCATGGACTCGATGCCATCGACGTGCAACAGCACAAATTCAGGGTCTTCCGATGGATTCGATGCGCCATCTTTCATGCCTTTTTGCAACGAGCGATCCAAAATCGCCATGCTGATGGCCTTGGTTTCGTTGTGGCCTAGGCACGCGCCGTAACCCAAGGAGAAGGTCGGCAAGCCGCCATCATCTTCGTCGGCTTCGTACATGGCGACCACTTCGCATTCGGTCATGAGTACTTCGCCCGCTTCAATCAGCTCGCCGGTTTCGGGGTGCGGCAACATGATGGGCACATAGCCCACGCGCACTTCGGCAATGGTCGGGTGGACATCGCCGTAGCCGCGCATATTGGAGTAGGCGATGGCAAGCAACGAGCCCGTTTCGGCGCGTGCCATGGTGGCGAGTGCGGCAGAGCGCGACACGGGGAAAATTAGCGGTTCACGGGTAATGTCGAAGGCAGTTTGTTCGCGGCCTGCGGGCGTGGGGGCGAGTAGGCCTTCTTCACGCAGGTTATCGAGCACTTTGGGGAAGCTGTCGGGAATATCCGCAATATCAATATCCTTAAAAAAGCGCGCGGCGGTGGACTTAAACGCTTCGGGCGATTCGTCAATCAACTCCATACGCATCAAACGCAGGGCGTAATCGAACGTCGCACCCAAGCGCTGACCGCCTGGAATGTCTTTGAATGACGACGAAATACGCCGCGTCACTCGCATCTCGCGGGTATCCACCAAGCTTGGGCCGGGCACGCGCGGACGGGTGGAGCGATAAGCACGCAGGGCAAACGCGGCTTCTAGAGTGTCTCCCTGCATTTGCTTGATGGCGAGTGATGCGAGTTTGGGATGGTACAAGCCGCCTTCGGATAAAACGCGACCGTGCAGGTAACGCAGTTGGTTTTCAATCGCTGAAAGCGCCAGCGATTCGCCCGCTTCGCCCTCGGCGCAGCGCAGGGCTTCAAGCACTTGATCGGCTCCGGCGATGGCCTGACCACCGCCTTTAATGGCAACGTAACCCATTAAATCACCTCAATTTGTGTAGTGCGGGGCAGGGCGACAAGGCCGTTACTGCCCGCAAGAAAAATATCCACGCCCATAGGAAAGGCGGTGTTCCAGTTTTGGCGTAAAGCCAGCCATTCGCGTGCCAAGCCTTCAACCTGTAGGCGTTGCTCGGTTTGAATGCCGGGGCCTGTTAGCTTGAGTTCAAGGCCAACATTGGCCCCAATGTGGCCGACGATGAGCACGAGGCTGGCTGATTGTTCCGGCTCTTCGAGCGTGCCGATGCGCGGTTTAATTGAGTGGACTTTTTCACCGCTAAGCAAAATAAAATCGGCGTGTTCGGCATCCGTGGGGCGCGCTTCTAAAAATGGCCAATCGGCTGTCGCGCTCAGCAGGTTTTGCGGGTCGGCAAGGCTCACTTCGGCATCCAGCAAAGCAGCGAGAAGCGCACGGTGCGAGGCAGTTTGTGCGGTGCTTTCAGGCAAAGCCACGCAGCGTCCTGGAAAGGATTGGGCTTTTAGTGCGGCGCGGAATACGGCTTGCTGCACATGGGCGTTAAAAATGGGTTCAAGCATCTTCGTCGTCCTCATCGTCGGTTGCGCCCAAAAGGCTGAAGTCCACCGTGGTGGCGGCGAGCATGGCTTTGCGCTCATAGTCGATGCGTGCCACAGCGGTTGCGCCTTGCTGCATTAAGTCGAGCAAGGGCGCGGCTTCTGGCCATTCGGCGGCAAGAATGGCATCGGCGATGGCAAGGGTTTCGACCAGCGCCATATCATCGTCCATGACCCAAGCCGCACCGCGTGCTTCACGCCCATCGTGGGCGGTGATTGCAAGATGCGCCTTTGCGAGTGGGATTTCGCCTAAGTTAAACGCATCGGCAAATGCACCGTCGCGCATCGGCAACAAGGCAAGCCCGTTTTGCGGCAGGGCGAGATAGCGGGTTTGCAGGGTTCTTTTAAGCTCAGTGCCTGTGGCAAGCAGCGCTGCACGGGGCGCAGCCATGAGCAAGCGCATCCACTGCCCGCGTGGGTAGGTTGCTGTATTCAATGCAGTTTTCCTCGAACAAAGCTGGAAAGACGATCCAGCAACATAATGGTGACGATCAAAATAATGAGCAGCGCGGCGGATTGGTCGTACTCGAACATGCGCAGCGTGTCGTAGAGTGCGATGCCGATACCGCCTGCGCCGACCAAGCCCAGCACTGCGCCAGCGCGGATGTTGCGGTCGAGGATATACAAGGTGTAGCCACTCATTTCGCGCAAAATAGACGGCCAACCGGCATACATCATTTTTTGTGAGAAGCCCGCGCCAACAGCATCCAGAGCCTCATACCGACCTTTGTCCACGCGCTCTAAACTTTCGGCAAAAAACTTGCCCAAAAATCCTGCGGTGTGTACCCCGAGCGCCAACGCCCCCGGCAGCGGCCCTAGACCGAAACTTGCGACAAAAATCAGCGCAAGCAGCACATCCGGCATGGCACGCATAAAGTTGAGCGCTTCGCGCGCCAAGTTGTACATCCAGGCATTCGGGGACAGGTTACGCGCGGCAAACGGGGCGATAAAAAAGGCGACGACAAAGGCAAACACCGTGCCCCAAAAGCCCATGGCGATGGTTTCCAGCATCAGCTTCACATACGACGGTGCTTGGCTAAAATCCGGATGACCGTAGCGGCCAAAGTACTCAGTGATGTCGTCCCAACCATAAATCAAATCTTTGGGCGAAATGTCGAGCTGCACACCGGCCAGCCAAATCAAACCTAACAAGGCACTTGCCCAGATGGGGAACAAATTACGCGGGCGCGGCGGCAAAGGCGGCAAGCTTTGCGCTGCAAGCGGTTTAACTGCCATGACGATACCCTCCGCCGGTAATGACTCGGTTGCGCAATGAATCCGACAGGCGATCGACAATCGTCACCGCAAGATAAATGGCGAACAAAATCACAATCAGGCGTTCAAATTCAAAGTAGCGAATGCTGTTAATCAAATCAAAACCAATGCCGCCCGCGCCGACAATCCCGAGCACCGTGGCGGCGCGGATGTTGTGATCGAGCACATAGAGCAGCGTGCCAACAAAGTCCGGCAAGGCCTGCGGCAACATGGCGAAGTAGCGCACCTGAAACCAGCCCGCGCCGGTGGCACGCAGGCCTTCAATCGGCCCTGTTTCGACGACTTCTATCGACTCGGCAAAGAATTTGGCCATAAAGCCAATACTCACCACGGCAATCGCCAAAATGCCCGGCAACGGGCCAAGCCCGATGGCAGAGACGAATACCAGCGCCCAGACGAGTTCCGGTAGGGCACGAAAAAACGAGAGCACATCGCGGGTGATTTGCCCGACGATTGGGTGCGGCGTGGCATTGCGTGCGGCTAACACGCCTATTGGCAAGCTGATAATGGCGGCGATGACCGTCGCAATCAGCGCCATTTCCAGTGTTTCGAGCATTTTTTCAAATAGCTGCGGCAAATAATCCAAGGGCGGCGGTTTTTCAAACATGCGCAGGATGAACGCGAACAAATCATCGAGCTTGCTGATTAAAAACGGCAGGTTAAATTCCACCAAAGGTGCCGAAATCACGAGCAGAACAATGACGCTTGCAAGTGTCATCCACAATGCACTCGGCGGCAGGCCGTTAGGCGTAGGCCAGCGTAGTTTCGACAGCATGTGCCTTCTCCTCAAGTGCTTCTGGGCGGCGATACAGGGCTTCAAGCACCTCATCGGTCAATTCGCTGGGCGGGCCGTCAAAAATCACTTGTCCGGCGTTAATCCCCACCACGCGGTCGGCATACTGGCGGGTATATTCGACTTGATGCAGGTTGGCGACTACGGCGATGTTATCGTGCTTACAAATGCTTTTGAGCAAATCCAATACTTCGGCGCTGGTGAGCGGATCGAGGCTCGCCACCGGTTCATCCGCCAAAATAATGCTGGGTTTTTGTGCCAGCGCACGCGCAATGCCGACACGTTGCTGCTGACCGCCTGAGAGCTGATCGGCGCGAATCCAAGCCTTTTCGCTCAAATCCACACGGGCAAGGGCTTCGTGTGCAATTTCAAAATCCTCGGCGCGAAACAAGTGCAACATGCTGCCGAGCCATGAGCGATAGGCCAGCCTGCCGGTGAGCACATTAGTCATCACATTCAAACGACCGACAAGGTTGAATTGCTGAAACACCATGCCGACGTTGCGGCGCACGGTGCGCAGGGTTTTACGGGTGAGCAGGGTGTTGTGGATGTGTACGGTGCCGGTGGTGGGTGTTTCCAGACCATTCATCATGCGCAGCAAGGTGGATTTGCCCGCGCCGGAGGGGCCGAGGATAACGGTAAAACTACCGGGTTCGATGGTTAAAGTAATACCCTTCACGGCGGAAGTGCCGTTCGGGTAGGTTTTAACAACCTGATTCATCACAATGGCGGACATAAGTCTCTCCAATTCAATGAGTGTTAAAAGCCTGCAACGCAAACACCGCAAATGCTTGAGTTGCAGGCCTTGCAATCTTGGGCAATCGGCGAAAACCCGTGTTCGAGTTTTCGCCGTTAGTACAGTTAAAGAATTACTTCAACATCTCTTCTTTGGACAATTTCAACTCTTTAATCATGTCGCGCACGATTTGATAATCGGCGGCATCCACGGCGGCGTAGTGTGACAACTCACCGTAGCCGGATACTTGAATCTCGTTGTGTGCATTCAAAATGGCATCACGGATTTTCTTTTGCGTTTCAGGGTTCAAATCGCCACGGTAGGTTAAGGGCGAGCCTGGCAGTGGCGCGCTTTCGGCTATCACGCAGTTCACTTTCGGGTCAATTTGGCCTTTTTTGACCATTTTTTCGTAGGTGATGTCGTTGTCCGCAGCGGCGGCGACCGTGCCGTTCGCTACGGCAAGTTCTGCCGCATCATGGCTGCCGGCATAGGTGAATTTGCCGAAATAATCTTTCGGCATTACACCAAATTGCTTGTAAATCATATAAGTGGGCATCAGGCCGCCGGAGGTTGAGGCGGGGTTTACAAACGCCACATCTTTGCCTTTTAGATCAGCAAGATTCTTGATACCGGAATCGCATTTGGCGACGAAAATGGATTTGTAGGTGTGGCTGTCTGCGCCTTTACGAATACCTGCGGCGAATGGAACCGCACCGGCTTCTTGTTGTGCCAAAACATAGGAAAGTGGACCGAACCAGGCAATATCGATGCGCTTTTTACGCATGGCTTCAATCACGCCGGTGTAATCGGTGGCGGTGTACACCTTGACGGGCTCGCCGAGTTTTTTCTCAAGATAAACACGCATGGGCTCGAACTTTTTAATCATTTCCTCGGTGTTTTCCGCAGGAATCAGACCCATGGTGATTTCAGCGTGGGCGATAGGGGCGGCGATGCTCAGGCTCATCAAGGAGGCAAGCAGGGTTTTTTTCAGCAAGTTCATGGAGCAGTTCCTCAAGTTTTGGACGGGGTTAATTTGACAGGTTCAGGTTGCAGGGCGGTTACACCATGACCGACAGCTGTACACGGTCGGCACGGAATCGGGTTAAGGCATACTCGACGGGTTGGCCGGTTGCTTCGGAAACATTCAAACTTTTGACGCGCAGCACGGGGCTGTTGTTTGGCATGGACAAAAGTTGCGCATCATCGCCTTGGGGCAGGGTGCTGGTAATCAGGCTTTCGGTGCGGCGCAGCTTGAGATTGAGACGGTCAGCTAAAAAGCTATGCAGCGAGCCGCCGGTGTAGTGACTTAGCGGCTCATCAAATTCTTTGGCGGAAAAAAAATGCGACACCAAACAAAACGGCAAGCCATCGGCGCGGCGGCGGGTTTCAATAAACACCACATCTTCGTTTTCGCGCAGATTCAAACGCCGTGCTACGCCTGCCGAAGCAGGGGCAATGATGTGATTCAGAATCTCGGTGTCGGTGCTCATGCCGCTGGCACTGAGTTGTTCGGTAAAGCGGGTTTTGGCGTTGATCGCGTAATCAATCATGCCCAGTACGAACGTGCCGCTGCCATGGCGACGCTCGACCAGCCCTGCCTCAATCAATAGGTCAACGGCATGGCGAATGGTATGGCGGTTGACCCCAAAGCGTGCGGCAAGAATCATCTCGGAGGGCAAGGCATCGCCAATTTTGTAGCGTTGTTTAATTTCGCCTTCCAAGGTTTTGGCGATTTGGCGATAGACATGACCTGTATGGTCGCGATTGATGGCGTGGAAGCTCATGATGTTGTCTAGATGTCTATTTCTTTTTTGGTGTGCCTATTCTGCATAAATAAATATTATGCTGTGTGAAGTTTTGGTGAATTTTTTATGAATAGGACTTTAGATGGATGCTTATTGATGCTGCATTGCGAGGGAGAAGCCGAAGTAATCCAAGACCGCAATCAACGCCCCATGGATTGCCACGGCCTTTGACCTCGCAATGACGGCGATTAAATCAACGCCCTTCTAATGAATTCATTTAGATGCTGAGCGAGCGGAACAAATCGCCGCATTGGCACTCTGAAGATTAGAGTGCTAAATTTATTGCATATGTTTTATTGAGGAGACTCAAAGTGTCATTGACCGATCAACTTCCTGTTCTGCAGACATCCGCTTACGACTCGCCACGCGAGGCGCTCAGTTCTTACTTGGCTGAGTTACGTCAATATCCCATGCTGGATGCTGACGAGGAATATCGTTTAGCCAAGAGGCTGCAAGATTTCCAAGACCTTGAAGCAGCCAAACAGCTCGTTTTGGGGCATTTGCGTTTTGTGGTGCATATCGCGCGTAGTTACAGTGGTTATGGCTTGCCCTTGGGCGAATTGGTGCAAGAAGGCAATATCGGCTTAATGAAAGCCGTACGCCGCTATGAGCCGGATCGCAAAGTGCGCCTGATTACTTTTGCGGTGCATTGGATTCGTGCCGAAATTCACGAATTTATTATGCGTAACTGGCGCATGGTGCGGGTGGCGACCACCAAGGCGCAGCGCAAGTTGTTCTTCCGTCTGCGCGGGATGCGTGACGGTGAGCATTGGCTGACCCAAGATGAGGGCAAGGCGATTGCCGAAGAATTGAACGTGCCGCTGTACGAGGTGTTCGAGATGGAGTCGCGCTTGCTGGGGCGCGATGTGGCGATTGATGCCGAGAATGATGACGAGGCGCATCTTGCTCCGGCAGCGTGGCTGGAGGCTTCGGATGCAGACCCCGCTTTGACCTTGGAGCGTGTGGATAGCCATAGCCAGCAGCTTGACAGGTTGGATGTGGCGGTCGAGGGTCTGGATGCGCGTAGCCGTGACATCGTGCAGCGACGTTGGCTGGTGGAGGGTGAGAAAGCCACCTTGCACGAGTTGGCTGCGGAGTATGGTGTATCGGCCGAGCGCATTCGTCAGATTGAACAGGCGGCGATGAAAAAAATGCGTGCGACTTTGACGGCTTGATTTGGGTTTCGTTATTTAGACCTTTTTAGGACTTACGCAGAATGGTTGTTTTACTCCCTCTCCCTTGATAGGGGAGGGTTGGGGAGAGGGTGATGAAGTTAGCGCAAGTCTATGTTCTAGCGAAGGTTGTACCCCTCTCCCCAACCCTCTCCCACAAGGGGAGAGGGGGCTAAATCCAAGTTCTGCATAAGT
>JBFXGB010000083.1:0-8460 GCA_050178405.1 Halothiobacillaceae bacterium | reverse complement strand
AATAAAATGCTCTGCAGCGGCCTTGCCTGCCCCGTAATAGGAGCGAGGGCGCAATAAATCGTCTTCACTCGCGGGATGTGCGTGTGTGTCGCCGTAAAGTACACCGCCCGATGAAAGGTAGATCAGGCGACAATGCGGAGCCTCCTGCAGCGCACTCAACAACGCCAGTGTCGGTCGCACATTGGCATCCAGTTCGGCAAGCGGACGACCGGCTGTTTGCCCGGGTGTTGAGCGAGAAGCCGCATGAATCACCGTATGTGTACGCGCAAAGATGTCGGTGAAAGCTTCAGGTCGCGAATAATCACCCACATGCACCTCGACCCCAGACGGAAGCGGGACTTCTGGCTGCTTGCTAACAAGCGCGAAAACAGGCTGCCCACGAGCTACGAGCGCCTCTACTAGATGCCTGCCTACGAATCCGTTCGCACCAAGAATAGCAACCGCATCAGTCACGAGATCCTCCTTGAAGCAAGCCTTGGTAAAGTTTGGTATAGCGTGCCGCGCAGTTGTCCCAAGTGCCCATGGAATCACGCACCCAGAGACGTGCTGCGTTACCCGCGCGGAGGTTTTCGGTCATGTTTTCAAAATGCTTCAGCCCAGTGTCCACATCCCCAATTTCACTACACAACCAACCCGTTTCGCCATGAAAAACAATGTTTTCATGCGCTGGCAAGCGGGATGCAATGATCGGCAGCCCGGCGGCCATGGCTTCTAGCATGACTTGCGGGCGACCTTCTGCATGGCGACTGAGAGTGATGAGCCCTTGCGCACTTGGAAACCAATCTTGGCAAAGTTTATCCGGACTGGCTGGCCCGTGGTAATGCACCCATTTGGGCAGCTCGATGGTTTCTTGCATCGGCCCGAACAGGTGCAGCTCGCGGGGCTGTCCGTTAAACAGTTGCTCTCCCCATTCGAGCAGCGTGCCGAGTTTGGCACGGGTCAAACGCGTCACCGCCAACCAACGCGCCGGAGTCGCAACCGGTATGTTGGCACGAGGAATGGCATACCACATCGGATCAATGCCAAAGGGCACAAAATGCACCTTGGCAACATCGCCAAAGGCCGCTTCCAATGGCTCGACCATCCAATCCGCGTTAGGGCAGATTATGGTCGGGTGGCGAGCAAAGACATGTCGCAGCATCGTCTTCATCATCGGTTTATCCAGAAGCTGCATGTCCGTACCCAGCACGCTGACCAGAAGCGGCTTGCCGTCGTGCGGGAGAGGTAAAGTATTTTGCAGCCAGTTGACATGATAGAGATCAACGTCGCTACGACGATAAGCGGCGCGCAGCCCCATTAAAAGACGCAGTGGAGCCACGAGAGAACGAATGCCCCCCGAACGCAATAAATGCGCAATGCCCCCACTCTGCATGAGCTGGTCAAGAAAAGCTTTTTCTCGAATGCTCGCAACCGGAGTCACGTCAGGATGTAGCTCGCCAGGTGGAGCCCATAGTTGCAACCGCAAGTCTTTGCGGCGAGCCAAAGCATCCATCAAATGACGGATGAACAGACCACGCCAATCATTCAGGCTGGAAGGATAAGAAGTGCTGATCACAAGCACACGCAAGGGAAAATCGACTTTCAAAACGCACCTATTAAAAAAATAAGGACTTACGCAAAACCGGGCTTTTCTTCCTCTCCCCATAGAAGCGGAAAATTGCGCGTGATGAGCAGGGCTTTAGCTTGGTTCACTGCCAGCCTCGCCGGTGTATTTCATGCTGCATAGCCTTGGTTGTTGCTAGGAGGGTAGGAACGAAATGATGTCCGGCGTTGAGTGCATCTGCAAGCACGGCAGGGTCTTCGATGTACTCATGAACCATTTTGTTGCGCAGGTTGCGCATGGTCATCCATTGTTCGGCCTGTTCAATCCAGCCCAGACGCTCGGCGCGGGCGAGATTATCCAAGGCAGCGCCTACAGGCTCACCCAGTGCATTGAGCAGTGCGGGCAGGAGTTTGTCGCCCAAGGTGTCTTGCAAACGCCCAAAACGACTGACGAAAGCGTCCACGCGCTCGGCTAATTCCGGCTGGGCGGCGAGTACCGCGACGGTTTCGGGCGCAAATGGAGCGCGGAATAGCTGTTGGTCGGTAAACTGGAGGTATTCCGCCTCTTTGTTTGCCACGCGGCTCAAAAACAGCAGACGGGAAGAGTCGATGGAAGGTTTCATAACACCACGCCTTCGCGCCGCGCTAGGGTATGAATAGGCTGTTCGCGCAGGTTGGGCGCGGCAAGCAGCACATCAAACTTGCGCTCTCCCAATGCAAGCATCAACCGCGCTTCGATTTGCGCAGCGAGTACGGCGGGGTGTTCAATGGGTTGAGGGGCTTCGATCAATAGGTCGATGTCTCCACCGCGCGCAGTGTCATCAAGGCGAGAACCAAACAGGCGCACTTGCACGCTGCTGCCTGCAAGCGTGCGGGCAATCTGGGCGATGGTGCTGGCTTGATGTTTGTTTAAGCGCATGGTTGTTGCTCCTATTCCACCGTTACGCAGCAGGGGTTTCTACATCTTCAAAAATAACATGCTCGATTGCGAGGCTTAGGCCAATACTGGCAAGCTCCAGCGTGTCTTTGGCTTGGTAAGGATGCAGTACCCACAAGCCATCGTCCCTCTTGCGGAAGAGGTCTGCGGTGCGGGTTTGAATGTCGATTAAGAGATATTCCTGCAAACTGGGTAAATAACGATAATGGGCAAACTTGGCTCCGCGATCGTAGCCTGCGGTGCTGGGGGATAATACTTCGACAATCAGGGTGGCATCGGTTTTGATATCGCTCCGCGTTGGGAAGGTGTCGCGGCAGGTGACAAAAACATCAGGATAAAAATAAGCGTCGGTTGCTTCGACACGCAGCTTCATATCGCTGATAAAACTACGGCAGGGCGTGCCGCGTAGGTGGGCTTTGAGGGCGGCTGCGATATTGAGGCTCACGGTGACATGTGCATCAGATGCACCAGCCATAGCGTAGATTTCGCCGTGGATGTATTCGTGTTTTTCGTCGCTTTCGTGCTCGAAGGCGAGGTATTCATCTGCGGTGTAATGCGCTTTGTATGCGAGTTGCGGAGCCATGATTGTTGCCTCGAATGTCATGGCTCACAGTCTAGCAGACGCACAAACCCGAGCGGCGATTAGGCTAAGATAGGACTTACGCAAAAACTGGATTTAGCTCCCTCACCCCTCGCGGGGGAGGGTTGGGGAGAGGACGTTAAAATGCGTGCATAAATATGGACTTGTGCCACAACTCCACCCTCTCCCCCGCCCTTCCCCATCAAGGGGGAGGGCGTAAAATCCGCCGTTCTGCGTAAGCCCTATAAGAAAGCTTTTCGATAAGTTAGCACCTGCACCAAATGGTTTGTTTATACGCCCGAAAGCAGCCGTTCAACGGCGGCGCGATAAACAGCCATGTCTTCGCGTTTGTCTATCGCCAAAACTAGGACGATCAACACATCATCCTCGACGTTATAAACAAGGCGATAACCCTGTTTGCGCAACTTGATTTTGTAACAATGGCGTAGGTCGCCATACAGCTCCGCACCGGGGATGTGAGGTTCAGATAGGCGCTTTTTGAGCAATTTGCGCAGGATGTTTTTAACGCTTCCATCTAAGGCGCGCCATTCCTCAAGGGCTTCCGGCAGGAATTTAAGCGTGTATTGCGCCGCGCTGGGTTGCCCATCAGATGCGGTCAATATCCACCTCTATGGCGGTATCTTTGCGCGCCAAACGTTGGCGAGACAATTCAAGCAGATTGCGGTCGGATAACTCTTCGATAAGTGCTTCAAACAGCTTGGGCGTGAGCATATAAAACGCAGGGCGGTTATGGTTAAGCACAGCGACAGGCTTTTCACCTGCTGTGCGCAAAACCTGCGCCGGATTCTTTTTGAATTCGGTCATGCTGATCGAGTAGTCGGCGTAGATCGCATCCATAGGAAAGCCCTCTATAAAATCAGCTACGAATATAGCCCTTAATTTCATATGGCTCAAGGGGACTTCTAAGAGCCTGTTCAAAGTCTTTTTGACCCGTAGCCCGGATGAAGCGAAGCGAGAATCCGGGGAAGTCCTGCCGATGCTCAAGCCTGCCCCGGGTTGACGCCCGGAGCTACGAGAGCATTGAGGTCGATTTTTGAGCCGCTCAGCCAGACTTTGAACAGGTTCTCATGGCACAGAGTCAAGCATACGCACAAGCCCGCGCGGCGATTAGGCTTGCGTCACAAGTCCAGACTCGGCACGCTCAAAGTCACGCTCAGCACGCACGCCGTCCAAGAGTTCAAGATGATCGCGCGCCCAGTGCAGCAAGTGAAACTGCCCGCTGGCATCTTCGGCCAGCGCGGTGCAGCTTTCCACCCAATCGCCGCAGTTGGCATAGGTCACGCCATCAACTTCACGCAGGCGGGCGTGGTGGATATGTCCGCTAATAATGCCGTCAAAGCCGTGTTCGCGGGCATGGGTGTAGGCGGCGTGTTCGTATTGCTCGACATACTGCATGGCGTTTTTCATTTTGCCTTTGATGCTGGCGGCAAGCGACCAATAAGGCCGCCCCATCAGGCGGCGCAGGCCGTGGGTAATGCGTGCCAAACGCATGAGCAGTTCATAGCCCATATCGCCCACCCAGCGCATCAGCGGGTTGCAGTGCAACACGGCATCGAAACCATCGCCATGCACCACCAGCCAGCGGCGGCCATCCGCGCCTGTGTGGACGAGTTCGGGCAAAATTTTGACCCCAAAGGCTTCGCCCTGACCAAGATGGCGCACGGCTTCATCGTGATTGCCCGGAACGTAGATGATTTCGACACCTTCGTTGGCGCGTTTGAGTAAAAGCTGGATCAGTTCATGTTTAATGCGCGGCCAACGCCAGCCACCGGAGCGCATTTTCCATACGTCGATAATATCGCCCACAAGATAGAGCTTTTCGCATTGCACATGGCTTAAAAAGTCGATGAGGTAATCGACTTTGGCATCTTGAGTACCCAAGTGAACATCGGAAATAAACACGCTGCGGTAGGTGAGCATAACCCAAAGCTCCATTGTGAAATTTTGACCATTTCACTACTGGAACATGACTTTGGCATGGCGGAATGATGAACGCTAAGTTTCAACAGCCGAATGAAAGGCGGCTTGTCGGGTTGAAATCTGACCTACAACCCCGCGAGGTCGTGTAGCCCGGGTGTCAACCCGGGGCAGCCTTAAGCATCGGCACAGCTCCCCCGGATTCTCGCTGCGCTTCATCCGGGCTACAGGGGCAAAAAGACTTTGAACAGTCGTGTAGCCCGGGTGTAAACCCGGGGCAGCCTTAAGCATCGGCACAGCTTCCCCGGATTCTCGCTGCGCTTCATCCGGGCTACAGGGGCTGAGCTCAATCCGGGCTACAAAATCGTAAACACGCTCTAACCGCCCTGCTTAACCAACAACGGATTCATGCCCACCGCTTTAAGACGGTCGCGTAGCTTGCGCGCTTCGGCATCCGGCATGGGGCCTATTTTCACACGGTGCCAGGTTTCGCCGTTCACATTCGCCGCCTGCACATTCGCGCTATACCCTAGCAAGGCTAATTCTGCCTTACGGCGGTCGGCTTCTTCGTAGCGCCGAAATGATCCGACTTGCAGGATAACTTTCGGCGCGCTACTGGGTTCGACCTTGGCTTTATCCACGGCAGGCGGCAATGAGGCGATTTCTTTGACGGCGGTAGCTGGTGCGTCGGTTTTGACGGGCGGCATGTCCGTCGGCATCGCCGCGTTTGGCGCTTGGATTGTCGCTGTTTCAGGCGGCGGGGGCGTTTTGGTGCCTACGCTTTGCTCGGGCAACATCTCGTAAAAATCGTAACGCGGCGGCGGTGGAACCGGCGGTTTTGCCGCCTTGGCAGGTTCCTCGGTGCGCACTTCTCGCACATCTTTTTGTGCTGTCGCAGCCTTGGGTTCTTGGCTGCTTGCCTTTGCTGGGGCTTGTATCGGCAACGTTTTGGCTTCGGCTTGCGGCTGCTCTGGGCGCGTGCCGAGCCAAGCAAGAATGCCAACAAACAGCAGAATCACGCCGCCCACCATCACCCACAAACCCGTGGGCACAGCCTTGGCATTGGATGAGCGCCTACGCGCTGCCTGCGGTGCTCGCGCCATGATTTATAACCTCGTTTACATACTTTCGGGCGCGGAAACGCCCAGTAAATTCAAGCCGTTACGCAACACTTGGCGCGCCGCCAGAATCAAGTTCAAACGCGCATCACGCAGTGTTTCATCGTCCACCAAGAATACATGCCCGTTGTAATAGCTATGAAACGCGCCCGCCAATTCGCGCAAATAATGCACTACTTGATGCGGCTCGCAGGCTAAAGCGGCACGCTGCACCAATTCTGGAAACTGCCCAATTAAACGCGCAAGCTCGGCTTCCGCCTCGTGCTCCAAAAGCCCGACACCCGCTTCGCCGCGCGCCGAGTCGTGGGTCAAACCCTTGCTCTCCAACTGGCGCAGCACACTGCACACCCGCGCATGGGCATATTGAACGTAGTACAGCGGGTTGTCATTGGACTGACTTTTGGCCAAATCCAAATCAAAATCAAGATGTTGCTCGCTTTTGCGCATCACATAAAAATAACGCGCAGCATCCGAACCCACCTCGTGGCGCAGCTCGCGTAAGGTGACAAAATCGCCCGAACGTGTGGACATCTGCGCGCGCTCGCCGCTGCGATACAGAATGGCAAATTGCACCAACAACACATCCAGCTTGCCCGCATCGTAGCCCAGCGCAGTCAGCGCCGCCTTGACCCGCGTGACGTAGCCGTGATGATCCGCGCCCCACACATCAATCACGCGCGCAAAGCCGCGCTCGAATTTTTCCATGTGGTAGGCAATATCCGAGGCAAAATAGGTGACTTGCCCGTTGGCACGCTGCACCACGCGGTCTTTGTCATCGCCAAAGGCGGTGGAGCGAAACCACAACGCGCCCTCCTGCTCGAAAATATGCCCGCGCTCACGCAGTTGCTCAATCGCCCGATTCACCGCACCGCGATCCATCAGCCCACGCTCGGAATACCAGCCCTCAAAACAAATCCCAAATTCTGCCAAATCCTCGCGGATGTCTTCGACAATCAAATTCAGCCCAAGGTCAAACACCTCGCGGTAGCGCACATCGCCAAGCAAAGCCTGCGCCCGCGCAATCAATGCGTCGATATGCACATCCTTATCGCCGCCCTGCGGCTCGTCCGCCGGAATTGCAGCAAACACCTGCTCTATCGGCGCAACAAAAGCATCGCCATGCGCATCACGCAATTTCTGCGCAATCTCATAGACATAGCCCGTGGACTTATAACCATTCGACGGAAAAGCAAAGCTCGCCCCGCACAATTCCAAGTAACGCAGCCATACCGATGTCGCCAGAATGTGCATCTGCCGCCCGGCATCGTTGACGTAATACTCACGATGCACGTCATACCCCACCGCCGCGAGCAAATCCGCCACCGCCGCGCCATAGGCCGCACCGCGCCCGTGCCCGACATGCAAAGGGCCGGTGGGGTTGGCGGAAACAAACTCCACCATGACTTTTTTGCCCGCACCATGCGCCGAACGCCCGTAATGCTCGCCCAGAGCCAGCACCTGACGCACCACGTCAAACACCGCCGACTCGCGCACATAAAAGTTAATGAAGCCCGGCCCTGCTATCTCCACTTTTTCCAGCAAAGCCACCTGCGGCAAGGCGGCCACAAAACGCTCGGCAAAAGCACGCGGTGCCATCCCTAGCGGCTTGGCAAGCTGCATGGCGATATTGCAAGCAAAATCGCCATGCGCACGGTCTTTGGCACGCACAAGCTGCGGCACAACGCCCTCAGGCACAGCCAAACCTTGGGCACGCAACGATTCAAGAGCAGACAACAACAGGCTTTCAAGCTTAACTTTCACACGTATTCCATCGGTAACACTATTTAATAGGCGCGCATTCTAACAGCACAAATGACTTTACTTCGCAGCGTGGGCATGGGCGAACATCCAAAAGCCCCGTAGCCCGGATGAAGCGCAGCGAGAATCCGGGAGCCAACCGCACCCATTGCACGGACTGCCCCGGGTTTTCACCCGGGCTACAAACCCCACGAACACCAACCTACCCCATCTCCTGCGGATCAATATCCAAGCCCCACTTCACCCCGCGCCGCGCCGCGCCGCCCCGTAGCCCGGATGAATCGCAGCGAAAATCCGGGAGCCAGCCGCACCCATTGCACGGACTGCCCCGGGTTTTCACCCGGGCTACAAACCCCATGAACACCAACCTACCCCATCTCCTGCGGATCAATATCCAAGGCCCACTTCACCCCGCGCCGCTCCGTAGCCCGGATGAAGCGCAGCGAAAATCCGGGAGCCAGCCGCACCCATTGCACGGACTGCCCCGGGTTTTCACCCGGGCTACAAACCCCACAAACACCAACCTACCCCATCTCCTGCGGGTCAATATCCAAACCCCACTTCACCCCGCGCCGCTCCGTAGCCCG
>JBFXGB010000082.1:0-8629 GCA_050178405.1 Halothiobacillaceae bacterium | reverse complement strand
CACGGCGAACATAGTCAAAAGCAGCGCCATCAAGGTTCCCCCAAGGCCAAGCAAGCCGCCGACATACAACAGGGGGCGGCGAATAAACCCCGGCGTCGCGCCAATCAGCTGCATCAGCCGAATCTCATCCACACGATGCTCAAGCTCCAAACGAATGGTATTGCTCACTGTAATTGCCAAAGTCGGTGCCAGCATGAGCAAAAACAACAACAAAAGACGCTCCGCCGCTTGAATTAAGCCATGCAGCCGCTCCACCGCTTGGGCATCAATCCGCGCCGAAGCCACTTCAGGGAGTGCGGCAAGCTCGCTACGCAAGGCTTCAAGCTCCTCGGGGCGTTGTGGATAAACCTCAATCACCGTCGGCAGAGGGTTTTGTTTCATCTCCGAAATAAGACCGTCAAACTGGTGCAGCTCAGCAAGCTGCTTCAAACCCTGCTCTGGCGGAATCAGACGCACCTCACGCAAGCGAGGATCGGCCTGTAGCGTTCGGTAGAGCGCATTTTCACCCGCACTCGCCCCCTGTTCGGCGGATGGTCGCAAAAACAACTGCACCATCCCCATCTCCTGCGACCAGCCATTCAAGCCCGCGCGCGCCGAATGCAAAGTCAAAAGCAAGGTAATCGGCAGGGTCAGGCTTAAACCAATCACCAACATACTCAAAAGCTGCCCCACCGGACGACGCACCAGGCGACGCAAAGCATCCCGGAAACTTTCCTGATGATGATCGACCCATGCCTGAAAGCGCGTTTTCATGCCGATTTGGCGCGATGCGCTCGATGCTTGACGATGCTTCATATTCACAAACCTTCTGTCGTTAGCCGCCCGTCGCGCAACAACAAGCGCGGAGCATCGAACGCATCAATTAAATCCAGCGCATGGGTGGCGATCAGCATGGTGACCCCCGCTGCATTAAACTGCATAAATAAGCGCATGATTTCAAAGGCTAATTCAGGATCAAGATTCCCCGTCGGCTCGTCCGCAAGAATAATGGAAGGACGCGCCACCAGCGCACGCGCAATGTTCACCCGCTGCTGCTCACCGCCCGATAATTCCAAAGGACGCGCCTGTTCGCGCTCAAACAGCCCGACCTTATCCAAAGCAGCCCGCACGCGGCGCACAATTTCTTCGCGCGGATAATGCTGCACACGCAAAGGCAGGGCGATATTGTCGAACACACTCATCTCATCCAGCAGATGCGGGTTCTGAAAAATCACGCCGATATGCCGCCGCAAACGCGGAATACGCCACGCTCCCATGCGCGCAATATCGCTTCCATTGATCAGCACTTTGCCACTGGATGGCAGATCAATCTGCGGAATCAGGCGCAGCAAACTACTTTTTCCCGAGCCTGAAGGCCCCGTCAAAAAAGCCAAACGCCCTTGCGGAAGGCGGAAATTGACCTCATGCAAGGCCACTTGCCCGCTAGGATAGGTTTTACCTACGTGCTCAAATTCAATCATCCGCGCACCCTACTCGTGGTCAAGCAACGCATTGACAAACTCACGCGCATGGAATGGGCGCAAATCTTCGGCACGCTCGCCCACGCCGATAAAGCGAATCGGCAAGCCAAGCTTGTGCGTAATCGCGAACACAATGCCTGCCTTGGCGGTGCCATCGAGCTTGGTAATCACAAGCCCGGTCACGCCCAGCGCCTGATGAAAATGGGTCGCCTGATTCAAGGCGTTTTGCCCAATGCTGGCATCCAACACCAACAGCACCTCATGCGGCGCACTCGCATCGAGTTTAGCCAACACCCGTTTGACCTTTTTCAACTCCTCCATCAGGCCGCCCTGGGTATGCAAGCGCCCCGCCGTATCGGCGAGCAAAACATCCGCCCCACGCGCCCGCGCCATTTGCAGCGCATCAAAAATCACCCCCGCAGAATCCGCGCCCGAAGCCTGGGCAAACACCGGCACAAGAATGCGCTCTCCCCAAGTATGCAGTTGCTCGACAGCCGCCGCACGGAAGGTGTCGCCCGCGGCCAAAATGACTTTGTACCCCTCACCATGCAGTCGCTGGCCAATTTTGCCGATCGACGTGGTTTTGCCCGCACCATTGATGCCCACCATCAAAATCACCATCGGCTTGGCATCTTGCCGCACCACCAAAGGCTGTTCGGCGGCCTCAAGCAAGGTCACCATGTGCTGGTACAGAGCCTCCAACAACGCCTCGGGCGATTTCAAATCTTTGCGTTTAACCCGCTGGGTCAAGTCGTTAATCAAGGTGCGCGTGGTGTCGATCCCCACATCGGCAAGCAACAAGCGCGTTTCGATGTCCTCTAACAACTCATCGTCAATCTGTTTTTTGCCGAGCACTAAACTCGCCAAACCTTCGGTCAAGCCTTCACGAGTACGCGCTAAGCGGCTGCGTAAACTCGCCCACAAGCCTTTTTTCTCTTCCGCTTTCGGCGCAAGCGCCTGCGTGGGGCGATTCGCCGGTTGCGGCATCGACGGGCTTGCAGGGGCAGATTCTATTGCAGGCTCTGGAACAATCTCAGGGGCAGGCTCAGGTTGAACGCTATGTTCAGCGAAAACGGGGGTTGCATCGGGCACCGCCTTGGGCGAATCAACCGCTTGAACAGTGACTTTCGTAGTATCGGCGGTTGACTCAGCCGCGTGCGACTTGGTCTCAAGTTCTGGCTCAATATCCGGCGAACTTAACTCGGCTTCGAGTTCAATCGCCGGTTCCAGCGCAGGCTCGGCGGCAGGTGGAGTTTGTTCTTTACGAAAACGACGAAGGAAACCAAACATAGGCGCAGCATGTCACAACTAAATAATTAGATTCGTATCGTATCATTCCTGTACTTATTCGGAGGCTTACAAAGTTTATGCAGCCCACATCACTCTCAAACAAACGTCCCTTCGCCACACTACTCATCGGCGTATTCAGCTTAAGTTTTAGCCTTGCTCAGGCCGCGCCGACTGTGTTTGAAGGAAAACTCGCCAACGGAATGCGCGTTCTGGTGCAAGAAGATCACCGTGCGCCCATCGTCACCTCCCAAGTCTGGTATCGCGTCGGCGCAAGTGACGAACCCGGCGGCATGACCGGTATTTCGCACATGCTCGAACACATGATGTTCAAAGGTACAAAAACCCTACCGCCCGGCAAATTTTCCGAAATCATTGCTGAAAAAGGCGGGCAAGAAAACGCTTTCACCAGCCGCGACTACACTGCCTATTTCCAAACTCTTGCCCGTGAACATTTAGACGTGTCCATGCGCCTTGAAGCCGACCGGATGCGCAATTTGAACTTGCGCGCCGAAGACCTAGAAAAAGAAGTCGAAGTGGTTAAAGAAGAACGCCGGATGCGCACCGACGACAACCCCAATGCCAAGCTGATGGAGCAATTTCAAGCCATCGCCTACATGAATGGCGGCTACCATCACCCCGTGATTGGCTGGATGGATGACATCAAGCAATACGACATCCACAAACTGCGCGACTGGTATCAGGCACATTACGCCCCCAATAACGCCACGCTGGTGGTGGTGGGCGATGTGCAACCCCAAGAGGTCATGACACTTGCCGAAAAATACTTTGGCCCCTTGAAACCCTTTGAGCTTAAAGAACGCGCCTACCGTGATGCGGTTGCCCAATCGGGCGAGCGCCGCCTCACACTGCGTGCCCCGGCCAAATTACCCACTTTGATGATGGGCTACCGCGTCCCCAGCCTGCTTTCCGCCAGCAAAGACAAGGACGTGGCAGCATGGGAGCCGTATGCTCTTGAAGTCTTAGCCGGCGTTTTGGATGGTGGACAAAGTGCCCGCTTGAGCAAAAACCTCGTGCGCGGCGAGCAAATTGCCGGAGAAATCAGCGTGGGCTACAGCCTCGACTCGCGCTTGAGCGATCTGTTCACCCTGTATGCTGTACCCAGTGCGGGTGTTGAACCCGCCAAACTCGAACAGGCGATTCGCAAAGAAATCAATCAATTACGCGAGACACCGATTAGTCAAGATGAACTTAACCGTGTCAAAGCCCAAGTCATTGCCGCCGATGTTTATGGACGCGACTCGGTGTTTTTCCAAGCTATGCGCCTAGGTAGCTATGAGGCCGCAGGTTTGGGGCACGCACGCCTCAATGACATCATTCCCGGCATTGAAGCCGTGACTGCAGAACAAGTGCAAGCCGTCGCCAAAAAGTATCTGGTGGATGAAAAGCTCACCGTCGGCGTGCTCGAGCCTCTGCCCATGACTGAGGCTCAAGCCAAACAAACCTCCGCCTATTCAGCAGGAAACACCCATGTTCGTTAAGCACTTTTTTACGGCCTGCCTGCTTTGTGTTGCAGGCTTAAGCAGCATGGCGCAAGCCGCACTCCCCATTCAACACTGGCTCACCCCACAAGGCGTGCGCGTGTACTTTTTAGAAACCCACAGCCTGCCGATGGTGGATGTGCGCGTGAATTTCGATGCGGGCAGCGCCCGCGATGGTCAAGCGCATGGTCTGGCCAGCCTCACCGCCAGCTTGCTCGACCAAGGCATTCTTCCCGCTCCCGGCAATGGCAGCGCGATGGATGCCCAAGCCATTGCCGAAGGCTTTGAAAATATTGGTGCCAACATGGGAGCCTCCGCCTCCGTGGACAGCGCCGGATTAAGTCTGCGCAGCTTGAGCACCCCCGAACGCTTCGAGAGCGCCCTCAAGCTTTTTAGCCAAGTCATGTCGCACCCAAGCTTTCCTGAAGATGCCTTCAAGCGCGAACGCGAACGCGCCCTGCTCGGCCTCAAAGCCGCCGAGCAAAAACCCGACAGCGTGGCGCAACGCGCCTTCTACAAAGCCCTCTACGGCGAACACCCCTACGCCTATCAACCCGATGGCGAGATGGACACCGTGCAAGCTCTTAGCCTCGATGAAGTGCGCAACTTCCACGCCAAACACTACGTCACCACCAGCATGAGCATCGTCATCGTCGGCGACTTAAATCGCGCCCAAGCCGAAGCCACCGCCGAACAACTCGCAAGCAGCCTCCCCAAAGGCGAAGCCCTGCCCGCCATTCCCGCGCCAAACCCGCTCAAAGAAGCCAAAACCATCCACATCCCCTTCCCCGCAAGCCAAGCCAGCATCCTCATCGGCCAGCTTGGCATGAGCCGCAATGACCCCGACTACTTCCCTTTGTACGTAGGCAACCACATCTTCGGCGGCAGCGGCTTCTCCTCAATCTTGATGGAAGAAATCCGCGAAAAACGCGGCCTCGCCTATGGTGTGTACAGCTATCTTTTACCCATGCAGCAACCCGGCCCCTTCCTTATGGGCGTACAAACCAAACTCGATCAAGCCAAGCAAGCAGAGAGCTTAATGCGTGAAAACCTCGCATCCTTCATCCAAAACGGCCCAAGCCTTGCACAACTCAAACATGCCAAAAGCAATATCATCGGCGGCTTCCCCCTGCGCTTAGATAGCAACAAAGACATTGCCGGCTGGCTCTCCATCATGGCGGTGTATCAACTCCCGCTCGATTTTTTAGATAATTATCCAAAACAGGTTGAAGCCACCACCACCGAGAGCATCCGCAAGGCATGGCAAACCCGCATTCATCCGGATCGTTTATTGACGGTGATTGTGGGTGGTGAGGATAAGTAAGCGCCTAGACTTGCCTTTTTGGCATCAAGGCCAATGATGCGAACTTGAAAAAAAACGGTCATCGCGAAGAGCGTACTCTAGCGGCGAGCGGGAGCACACAAGAAAAAACAATATAAAACATAGAGTTATGGATTAAATGGTTTCGCCAACAATAATCACATAAATGTCGCACCCTTGATGATTTAATCAGTCAATGTCGATTTACGTCATTTCTAGAGCGCGATGTTTATGGCGAATTTAATGCAACCCGCCACATGCTGACGGGCGTGCAAGTGCGTTGACCCTTACTGAAAGATCTAAACTTATAACCCACCCGCACCCTGCCCCAGTTCTTCCAGCAATTCTGCTTGGTGCGCTTGGGTCAGTGGCTCAATGACTTGTTCCAACGCCCCCTGCATCAGCTCGTCCAGACGGTACAGCGTAAGATTGATGCGGTGATCGGTCATGCGTCCCTGCGGGAAGTTGTAGGTACGAATGCGCTCGGAGCGATCGCCCGAACCGACCAGTTTTTTGCGTTCGGCGGCTTGGGCGCTTTGGCGCTCGTTACGCTCGATATCCACCAATTTGGCCTTGAGCCAGCCCATCGCCCGCGCGCGGTTTTTGTGTTGCGAACGCTCTTCTTGGCATTCGACTACGATTCCCGTCGGCAGGTGGGTAATGCGAATCGCCGACTCGGTTTTGTTGACGTGTTGCCCGCCCGCACCGGAGGAGCGGAAGGTATCGACTTTCAGTTCCGCCGGATTGATGTCGATTTCTTCAGCTTCATCCAACTCCGGCAAAATGGCCACGGTGGCCGCCGAGGTATGCACTCGCCCTTGCGATTCGGTTTCCGGCACACGCTGCACGCGGTGCGCGCCGGATTCGAACTTTAGACGTGAATACGCGCCCTGCCCTTGAATACGCGCAATCACTTCTTTGTAGCCGCCGTGTTCGCCTAGGCTTTCGCTCAAAATTTCGACTTGCCAACGCTGACGCTCAGCATAGCGCAGGTACATGCGCAGCAAGTCGCCGGCGAAAATCGCCGCTTCGTCGCCGCCTGTGCCCGCACGAATTTCCAAAAACACGTTGTGCGAATCAAACGGGTCTTTGGGCAGCAAATGGGTTTGAAGTTCTTGCTCATGCGCAGCCAGCTGTGCGTTGAGTAGGTCTATTTCTTCTTCGGCCATGGCGCGCAATTCCGCATCGCCCCCTGCTGCCATTTCACGCGCCGCCTGCAAATCCGCTTGCGACGCATCAAAAGCACGCAAACTTGCCACCACGGGTTCAAGTTGAGCGTATTCGCGGGAAAGCTCACGAAAGCGCGTCTGATCGTTGATGACTTCCGGGCTGGAGAGCAGCGCGCTCATTTCTTCAAAGCGCTCGGCCAAACGCTGTAAACGTTCAAAAATAAAATCTTGCATGGGGTTGGATTGTTCTTTTTGGAATGGGGTAAAAACGGATGAGCCACAGAGGACACAGAGCGCACAGAGAATTTGACTTGAAACACACTCGCCTTGATTTACCAACACGCTAGAAACAGCTACAACCCGTTTTCCCTCCGTGGTCTCTGTGCCCTCTGTGGCTAAAAAATCAAGCTAATCATGCGGTAAATCAAACAGCCGTCGCGCGGCAAGTGCTAGGTCATTGCGCCCATCGGCACTGGCTTCACGCAAGGCCACGGTGGGTTCGTGCATCAATTTATTGGTCAGTGCATGCGCTAGATGACGCAAAGTATCTTCAGGTGAATGTCCATGCGCCAACTCACGCAAAGCACGCTGCAAGACTTCATCACGCACCTGCTCGGCATGATTTCGCAAATCACGGATAAGCGCCACACCGCCCTGTACGCGCCACCAATCGACAAAATGCCCCACTTGCGTGTCGATGATTTCTTCAGCTTGCAGCGCAGCCTCCTGACGCGAGCGCCGCCCTTCGTCAATCACCTGCTCCAAATCATCCACGGTGTAGAGGTACACGTCTTCCAGCGTGCCGACTTCCGGCTCAATGTCGCGCGGCACGGCAATGTCCACCATAAAAATCGGGCGGCGCTTGCGGCGCTTGAGCGCACTTTCCACCGCGCCCTTGCCTAAAATCGGCAAGGTACTGGCCGTGGCGCTCATCACAATATCGGCCTCGTGCAAATGCTCGCCCAGCTCACTCAGCGCAATGGCATACGCGCCCAGAGGTTCAGCCAAGGCATGAGCGCGTTCAATGGTACGGTTGGCAATCACCATGCGCCCGATACCGTGGCTGTGCAGATGACGCGCCGCCAGTTCAATCGTCTCCCCTGCACCAATCAATAGCGCGGTTTTGCGATTGAAATCACCAAAAATCTGCTTGGCAAGGCTCACCGCCGCAAACGCCACCGACACCGGGCTCGCTCCAATCGCCGTATCGGTGCGCACCTGCTTGGCCACAGAAAAAGCGTGTTGAAACAAGCGATTCAGCAAAGGCCCTACGGCACGCACCTCACCCGCATGGGCATAGGCAGTTTTGATTTGCCCTAAAATTTGCGGCTCGCCCAGCACCAGCGAATCTAAGCCTGATGACACGCGCAACAAATGCCGAATCGCCTCAGTTTCGTGATGCACATATAAATAAGGCCGCACCTCCTCATCCGTCAGCCCGTGGGTTTGAGGAAACCAACGCAGCACCTCTTGCTCACCCGTAGCGCCCACAGCCGCATACACCTCGGTGCGGTTGCAAGTGGAAACAATCGCCCCCTCGCGCACCTGCGGCAGGCGCAGCATTTCGCCCAAAGCCTGCTGCATACGCTCCGTAGTAAAGGCCACGCGCTCGCGCACCGAAAGCGGCGCGGTGCGATGATTTAAGCCTAAGGCAATGATGGACATGGAAGTAATAGTGCCAGCCCGTGTTAATTACAGATAAAAGGACAGGGGATTTTCAGCCATTCGCGGTCTATTGACAAGCCAACAACCCCATTCTCGACGTGGAAAAGGCATATACCGGTAGCCTACGCCCTAACCGAAACCCAACATGCTGCTAGAATGCACAAGCCCAAAGAGGAATTTCCATGCTCAAACCTAGATAGTGTCGTCACAAGATATAATAAACGG
>JBFXGB010000081.1:0-9190 GCA_050178405.1 Halothiobacillaceae bacterium | reverse complement strand
CCGAGCCGCCCCTACGCGACATCCATGTCGCAAAGGGGCTAAATGCGCCATCCATGGCGCTTTTACCCGGCTTTTGCCGCTTGCGCCACAGCGGCATCAAAAGGGGAGATGAAAACCAAATCCAAATCCGCGCCTTTGGCGCAAGTGTCCAACAACCCTTGAAAAAGCTCACAAAAAAACCCGCCAAACGGCGGGTCGTGACATTGAGCTAGACCAAAAAATCAGTCACACCGACCCATGCCCGTAATAAAATAGCCCGAATCGACATAGATATTCTCACCGGTAATACCGCGTGCCAGCGGTGAACCAAGGAAAGCAGCGGTGTTGCCCACATCATCAATGCTCACATTACGGCGCAGCGGAGCGTTTTTCTCCACATAATCGAGGAACATCTTAAACTCGCCGATACCTGACGCAGCCAAGGTTTTAATCGGGCCGGCGGAGATGGAGTTGACGCGGATATTGTCCACACCCATGCTGGCTGCCATGTAGCGCACACTGGCTTCTAGGCTGGCTTTGGCCACGCCCATGACGTTGTAGTTGGGCATGGCACGCTCAGCGCCAAGGTAGGAGAGGGTGAGAATGGAGGCATCTTCGCGGTTTTTCATCATCGGGCGCAATGCCTTGGCCATGGCGGTCAGGCTCCATGCGCTGATGTCGTGCGCCACGCGGAAGCCTTCGCGGGTGGTGTTGTCCACATAGTCGCCCGCGAGTTGTTCCTTGGGTGCAAAGGCGACGGCGTGGACGAGAATATCGAAGCCGTCCCAATGTTGGGCGAGCAGACCGGGCAGCGCATCCATTTGTTCGTCTATGCTTACATCCAGCGGCATGACGATGTTTGAGCCAAATTCTGCCGCATATTTTTCCACGCGCTCTTTGAAACGGTCGTTCACATAAGTGAAGGCCAATTCAGCACCTTGGCGGTGCATGGCGCTGGCAATGCCGTATGCAATCGAACGCTCATTCGCGATGCCAACAATAAGCGCGCGTTTTCCAGTGAGAAAGCCCATGCGATAACTCCTTAGTCTGTGATTTAATCCCAAACATGATAACACTCCGCTTAAAAAATCTTTTCTTACGCATGTTGGCACTTTGTCTTGCCATGCTGATGCTTGCTCCATTGCGCGCTGAGCCTGCATTGGCGCTGGGATATGTCCCAGCCTATCCGCCAAGCTTTAGCCATTTCAACTATGTCAATCCAGATGCACCCAAGGGCGGCAGTTTGGGGATGTCGGCTTTTGGCAGTTTTGATTCGCTCAATCCGTTTTTGCTCAAAGGCTTGCCAGCGGCAGGTTTGGGCGGTTTAGTGTTTGAAACCTTGCTAGAAAAAAGCTGGGACGAGCCGTTTTCGATGTACGGTTTGCTCGCAGAAGACGTTTCCTTAGCAAAAGATGGTTTGTCCGTGAGTTTTCGCATAAGAGACCAAGCGCGCTTTTCCGATGGCTCAAAGGTGACGGCAAACGATGTGCTGTTTTCGTTTGAAGTGCTGCGTTCAGCCAAGGCGCATCCGCAATATCGCGTCTATTGGGCGGATGTGGAACGCGCCGAATTAATTGATGAGCATACCGTGCGCTTTATCTTCAAAAAGCCCAATCCAGAACTGCATTTGATTTTGGGTGAAATGCCCGTGTTGTCAAAGCAATGGGTGAACGGTCGCGCCTTTGATGATTTGGCACGGGTGAAACCCATCGGCAGCGGGCCATATATTCTTGAATCGTTTGCTTGGGGCAAACAAATTCAATACAAGCGTAACCCCGATTATTGGGCAAAAGACTTACCTGTCAGACGGGGTATGTACAATTTTGATCGTATTAGTTTTAAGTATTACAAAGACCGCACGGTGTCTCTAGAGGCATTTAAGGCGGGCGAATTTGATTTCTTTTATGAAAATCATTCCAAGCGTTGGGCGCGTGATCATAGTGGCTTGAATTATGCCAATGGAAAAATTATAAAAACCACGATCCCACATAGCAACAATGCCGGAATGCAAGGCGTAGTATTTAATACACGCAGGCCGCTACTGCAAGATCGACGGGTGCGTCAGGCACTCGGTTTGGCGATGGATTTTGAATGGTCGAATCGTAATCTTTTTTATGGTCAATACACACGCTGCGATAGTTATTTTAGTAATAGCGAACTTGCTGCACGGGGTTTGCCATCTGAAGCAGAATTGAAGTTACTCGAGCCCTTCCGAGACCAATTGCCACCGGAAGTATTTAATCAGGTGTTTCGTCCGCCTGCGGCCGAAAACTCTCAAGCCTTGCGAGCGAACCTTATCCAAGCCAAAAACCTGCTTGCCGAAGCGGGCTGGACGGTGCAGGATGGTGTGCTAAAAAATAAACAAGGGCAGCCATTTAAGTTTGAAATACTGCTCGGCCAATAAGGCTTTGAGCGCATTATGGCGCCGTATGTTTATAATTTGCGCAAATTGGGCGTTCTTGCCGATTATCGCACCATTGATGCTGCACTTTATCAGCGCCGTGTCGATACTTTTGATTTTGATGCTGTGATTGAAGTTTTCGGCGCGTCGCAGTCACCGGGGAATGAATTGTTTAATATGTTTCACTCCACAAGCGCCAATCAAGAAGGCTCGGGTAATGCGGCGGGCGTATCTAGCCCAGTGGTGGATGCTTTGGTGGAAAAAATTGTGTATGCACAAAATCGTGAGCAACTGATGACGGCGACTCATGCGCTGGATCGGGTATTGCTGTGGGGATATTACTTGGTGCCGAATTGGTATATTGCCAATCATCGTATTGCCTATTGGGATTATTTTGAGTATCCAAAAAATTTACCCTTATATTTTGAAGCCGAGCCTTGGGTGTTGAAAACATGGTGGAGGCGGCCATGAGTCACGCCCTACATCCGTGTTTAAGCTGCGGCGCGTGTTGTGCCACGTTTCGGGTGAGTTTTTATTGGACGGAGGCCGAGCCTGCGGCGGGCGGGGTCGTTCCAGTCGAATTGACGGATAAGCTCAATGATTTTCGTGCGGTCATGAAAGGGACGAATCGCCCTAATCCGCGCTGCATTGCGCTTGAGGGTGAATTGGGTGGTTATACGCCGTGCCGAATTTACGCACAGCGCCCGTCGCCCTGCCGTGAGTTTTTGATGGCGTTGGATGATCCCGAAGCCGACTCGGCGTGTGATCGGGCGCGTGAGAAACATGGCTTACCACGCTTAAAACCGCTGCCGGAGGCGCGTGCATGACGAGTTACATTTTCAAACGTCTGTTACTGATGATTCCTACACTGCTGGGGGTCTTGTTGATTACCTTTGCCGTAACCCAATTTGTGCCCGGCGGGCCGGTGGAGCAATTAGTGCATCAATTGCAACATGGCGGGCGTGAGGGCGGCGAGGCCAGCGCCGGTGCGGAAGGCATGTATCGCGGTGCGCAGGGTTTGGATGAGGAAAGGCTTGCTGAAATTCGGGCATTTTACGGTTTTGACAAGCCCGCTTGGGAACGATTTATGGATATGGTGGGGAATTATTTAACTTTTAACCTTGGCGATAGTTATTTTCAACATCAAAGCGTTTTAAGTCTCATGGCTGAAAAAATGCCGGTATCCATCAGTCTTGGGCTATGGACGTTTCTGATTACTTATCTTGTGAGTATTCCTCTGGGTGTGCGTAAAGCAGTGCGCGATGGCACGCCGTTCGATGTGTGGACCACGACGGTGCTTTTGGTGGGTTATGCCATACCTGGATTTGTGCTAGGGTTATTTCTTTTGGTATTGTTTGGCGGCGGGAGTTTTTGGGATATTTTTCCGCTGCGTGGATTAACTTCAGATAACTGGGAAGAACTGTCTTGGCCTGCGCGCATAGCAGATTATGTTTGGCACATGATTTTACCGGTCACGGCGATGGTGGTGGGGCAGTTTGCGGTGATGACTTTGCTGACCAAAAACAGTTTTTTAGAAGAAATACGCAAGCAATATGTTTTAACTGCGCGTGCTAAGGGCTTGGCTGAAAATCAAGTATTGTATGGTCATGTGTTTAGAAATGCGGTGATTCCTTTGGTTACAGGCTTTCCTGCGGCCTTTATCGGGGCATTTTTTACCGGAAGCTTATTGATTGAAACGTTATTTTCGCTCGATGGTTTAGGTTTGTTGTCCTACGAGGCGGTATTGCAGCGCGATTATCCCGTTGTTTTGGGTACACTGTATATTTACACCTTGCTTGGATTGGTCGCTAAACTGCTTACGGATTTAACCTATGTCTGGGTTGATCCGCGCATTCAATTTAATGCAGTTTCCCATTGATGGGGTGCGCTGATGTGGCGCAATAAAAAAAGAGGCTCGCTGGCCTCCTTGAATGATCTCAAAGCACCCGCTTATTGTTTAACTACGGCGGGTTCGAGTGAAATGCCGACAGCATCGGTGAATACGACATCCACTTGGTCACCGACTTTAAGAGTGTGTAATAACTCTTTGCCAGCGGCGCTTTTGGCCGTTGTTGTGCGCACTTCGCCGTTAGGCAGGGTGAATTTGACGAAGTCTTTTTTCATGTCGAGAGCTTGAATGGTCACAACCGTAGTAATGCGGCGGCCTGTAGCCATGCCGGGTTGTCCGCCCTTGGGAGCTAAGGCTACGCCTTCTTCAACTTCGGTGCGGGTGACGAGGGTATTGTGCGGGCGCACTTCCATAAGCAAGGATTGCAACATGCGCACGCGCAGAATGTCGCCGACTTTAATTTGTGGGAAATTGCGCACTTCGTCCCCTGCGACAATGGTTGTGATTTCGCCGGTGTTGTCACGCAGGGTGATTTCACGGGTTTTTGGGTTCACAGCGGTCACGGTGGCGAGGGGTAATTCAACGGCATCCACGATGACGGTGGGCTCGTTTGCTTTGGTTTCCGCAAGGCTTAGGCCACTATTAAGGCTCAGGCCGAGAGCCAACATGGCAAGAGTGATTTTTGAATGCTTCATGAATACAAGATCCTCTGAGTGAGTATGAAAAGGCCAATTGAATCTAGCATCTTTGGGGGGCAAATGTGAACGCAGGAGTTGGAACCGTGGTGGGAAAATCGCCTGCCGTGTCTGTCATGACACCGGGGACGCGGGCGTGGCTGCGGTTTCGTAGTCATCGGCGTGCATGGTGGAGTTTGTGGATATTTATTTTTTTATTTTCTATAAGCTTAATGGCAGAAATAATTGCCAATGACAAACCTTTGCTGGTGAGTTATCAGGGTAATTTGTATTTGCCTTTTTTGAATAATTATCCTGAAAGCAAGTTTGGGGGTGATTTTGATACGCCTGCTGATTTTAATGACCCTTTTGTGATTGAGCGCCTAACGCAGCATGGTAATTGGATGCTCCGTGCGCCTATACCTTACAGTTATAACTCGATCAATTACTATGCAGCACAGCCCAATCCGGCGGCACCGGATGCGCAGCACTGGCTTGGCACGGATGATCGCGGGCGAGATGTGATGGCGCGTTTGATTTATGGCTTTCGTCTGTCGGTGTTGTTTGGCTTGGCGCTTACGGCTGTTGGTTTGGGGATAGGATTGCTTACGGGAGCTTTACAGGGCTATTTGGGCGGGCGTTTTGATTTGGCATTCCAGCGCTTTATTGAAGTTTGGGGCTCAATGCCTGAGTTGTATTTGTTGATTATTTTTAGCTCGATTTTTAGTCCAAGCATTTGGCTGTTGCTTATTTTGCTATCGTTATTTGGCTGGATGGGGTTGTCGGATTATGTTCGTGCCGAGTTTTTGCGTGGGCGTAATCTTGAATATGTGAGTGCAGCGCGTGCTTTGGGGGTTTCCGATCGCGCGATTATGTGGCGGCATTTAATGCCGAATGCCATGACTCCAGTCTTAACGTTCTTGCCGTTTCGCTTGTCCGGGGCGATTCTGGCATTGACAAGTCTGGATTTCCTTGGTTTAGGCGTGCCGCCTTCAACACCAAGCTTGGGTGAAATTCTGTCCCAAGGCAAAGAAAATATTGATGCGTGGTGGTTGTCTTTGTCGGCCTTTGGGGTGCTGGTTGGGCTGTTAGTGCTTCTGATTTTTATCGGTGAAGGCTTGCGCGACGCGTTTGATACGCGCAAGCGTTGAGTGAAATGCTGTGGCATTCGACGTAATACATTAGTTTTTCACTTTATAAAGTGTGTCAAATGACACATATAAGACTGAGTTATTTGACCCATTTTTGGGTGGTGGTGAATTTTAATATCATAAAAATCAATGATTAAAGACATGGCATAGCCTGTGCTTATGAGAGTTTGAGCGGTTTTATAACCGACGATCAACCTTTCGCTTTAGGAGCGCACGCTATGGATCTGATTGGTCTTTATCCCATGTGGTACGAGCCAGGTATCGGCAGCGGCTGGGTGGTTGGTTTTATTGCCACCATTCACGTTTTGTTTTCGCATACCTCGGTGGGTGCTGCGGTTTTCTTTATGATTCTCGCCACGATTTCTTATCGACAAAACAGGCCTGAGCTTCTTGATTTTATTAAGAAGTATGGGCTTTTTTTGTTGGTGTTTTCGTACATTTTAGGCTCGATTACTGGGCCTGGTATTTGGTACTCGACCACGGTGGCAAGCCCTCGCGGCATTTCTTCGCTCATTCATAGTTTTGTGTGGAAGTGGGCGACGGAGTGGGTATTCTTCGTGATTGAGGTTGTTGGCGTTTACATGGTGGTCTACCTTGTGGGCAAGGTTGATCAGAAAACCCATCTTAAACTCACCATTATTCTCGGTTTGGCCTCATATACCACGATGATGATTATTCTTGGTATCCTCAGCTTTATGATGTGGCCGGGCAAGGAGGAGTGGTTTAGTGAAGGTGGTTATCTTTTAGGCTTCTACGGCGATAATACTTTTGCCCAGTTAGCGATGCGTACTGCATTTATGTTTGCCATGACCGCGGTGGTGGGCAGTATTGTGACCGCAGGGTTTAAAGATCGTGCGTTTCGCGCGCAAATGAACCGCTGGTTAGCTTATGCGGGTATTGGGGGCACGGTCGTTGGTGCTTCGCTGTTCTATTGGTATCTGAATACCTTGCCTGAATACTCGCACTTGATTATGGAAAACCGTCTACCAGCATGGTTTGCGCCGAGCTTGCTCTCGATTCTTGCTGCGATGCTGGTGTATTTCCTAATGATGTTGATTACCCCGCGTGCCATTACGACATGGGTTGCATCCACAGCTACGGTAGCTTTGGTGATCTTTGGTCTTTGGCCGGAAGAAGTGGCACGTGAGTCGATTCGCAAGCCCTTTGTGGCTGGGCAGTATGTCTATTCGAACCAAGTGATTGCGCGTGATGTTCCAGGTATGGGCATTAAGAGCGAGATTCCGGTGATTGAAGCGCACGGCTTGCTGAAAACGCAAGTATTCATGCCGGAAAATCTGCGTGTCGTGACAAACGACAATATTTTGCAGGTCGGTCAAGCCTTGACCACGCAAATGTGTAGCAACTGTCACTCGCTATCGAGTACCGGTATTCGTCCGATTGGTCGTTATATTGGTGATAACACCGATATTCCATCCATTAAGACTTATTTAATGGCGGCTTTGACAACGGGGAATACCTTGTATATGCCTAAAATTCCTTTGAAGGATGATGAGGCAGAGGCGATTGCCTTGTATCTCGCTAATCTTAATGATTCTACAGTCGCTGCTCGCTATAAAGCGGAAAAAAGTGCTGTAGCTCAAGCTGTAATCAAGGAGTAACTCATGGACGCACAAGCTTTATATGCCTTGCGTGACGTGGCGGGCGTTCCGTCTCACCCGATTGTTTTTTTGATTCTTGGTGTCGTGACGTTTGCCCTGCATATAGCCGCCGTGCAAATTATGCTCGGCGCATCCGGCTTAACGATTTGGGGGGCGCTAAGTAAAGACCCCAATAAGCGCCGTTTGGCACAGTCGATGATGTTTGTGACGAAGGTTATGCTTTCAGTCGCCATTGTGATTGGTGTTGCGCCTTTGTTGTTTGTTCAAGTCACGTATGACCCTTTTTGGTATACGAGTAATGTACTTTCAGCATGGTGGGTGATTGGTTTCTTGGTGTTTTTAACTGTGGCTTCTTTGCTGTGGTTTTTCTTTAATGCCAAGAATCATCACTTAAAAACTGAGAAAACCTTTTGTCCTGGATCAGCAATTATTGCGGTGATTTTGCTTTTAGTTGTTGGTTTTATTATGCATGTTTTGAGTAACCAGATGCTTTCACCGGATAAGTGGATGCAGTGGTATGCGCCTAATGGTGTATTGGATACTTCAGGTCGAGGCATTCATCAGTTTAACTTACCCCGTTTTTTCTTCTTTATTAGCTTAAGTGTGCCCGTGATTGGGGCAGTATTAGTGGCCTATCGTCGCTATTACATGCCACGCTTGGGTGATAAAGAGCTGGATATGACACAGGGCTTTCTCGATTGGGCGGGTGCTTTAGGGCAAAACCTGATTCTGGTGGGCGGTGTGGTCAGCGTGTTGTTTGGCGCGTGGTGGATGGCAACTTTGCCTGCGCCGATAGCTGGATTTGCGCTTTCGCCTTGGGTGTTGTTGTCCTTAGGGTTGTTGCTTGCCTTTGTTGGTTTCGCCCTGTGGGTGCGTATGGGCAAGATGGATACTTTGTGGGCATATGCCGTGCTGCCTGTGGGTGCGGTGGCGCTGATTATGGTGGCGGCGGCACGAGAGATTCTGCGTTACGACATCATTATGGGCTTGCATGGCTACGATGTATTCACCTACCCGATCAATATGGATTGGTATAGCACGCTTATGTTCTTCGGTACCTTCCTTGTTGTGGGGGGGGGTGTACTTGCTTACATGCTGACTGTGGCATGGAAAGCGGGTCAAACGACGGGTGTGTATACCCCTGGGCCGATTATTTCGCGCATGGGTGACATTGGCATTGTGCTGATTTCCTTATGGATTTTGCAGTTCTTTGCCATTGGATTCTATGTCTGGCTAAGTTAATTCATCACCCTATGGCCTGAATGCTATGCGCGTTCAGGTCAAAATTAGGATCATAAATATGTCGATAAAACCAATAATTGCAGCGGTTTCTGTGTTGATTTGCACACCGCTTTATGCAGCTGACGCTCCTGCTTCGGCGTCAAACAAAGCCCCTCAAGCCACTGGCGAAATGATGGCCATGACCTGTGCTGGCTGCCATGGAACGGAAGGGCGTTTAAGTGATTCTGCTTTTGTGCCACTTGCGGGCATGAAAGAGAGCACCTTTATTAAAGCCA
>JBFXGB010000080.1:0-9270 GCA_050178405.1 Halothiobacillaceae bacterium | reverse complement strand
GCGACTTGAAGTCGTCCGATTCAATCCGCTCTTGGGTGATTTCAACAGCACGCTTTTTTTAGCCATATCCGATTTTCATTCAAATCGAACCATTATCACAAAAATCGCTTAACTTAATGGCAGTGGTGATAAAGCCTACGATGGCATCGCCGGGCATGGGGTTGCAGCAGCGTGCGGGTTCGGCTTGTAAACCTTGCAAACTCATGTTGCGTGAAATGGTGGGCGCGGCAAGTCGGCGCGGCAGGGTTTGAATGCTATCAGGTGGCTGCTCTTGGGCGAGGGTGGCGCGGGCGGCATCGAGAAAAGCGGCGTGAGAGAGTTTGCCGCTGCCCAAAGCTTCCCAAGCGGCGGTTTCGCTCTTGAGCTTGAGGTTGTGCAGCAGGTTGTCGCGCTGTTCGCGTGAAAGCCCCAAACGGCGCACGGTTTTGTCCCAGTGCGCGTGGCCTTCTTCACGCGCGCTGTCGCGTTCGCGCTGTTTGAACCACGCGCGCACCCGTGCCCTTGCGCCTTTGGAGATGAGATAGCCGCTTTTTGCATCCGCCCATTCACGATTCGGCGTGCCGTTGGGCGCACGCAGCAGCTCAACGCGGTCGGTGTTTTGTAGCACGGTGTTCAGCGGCACGAGTTTGCCGTTGACTTTCGCGCCCTTGCATTGATGCCCAAGCTCGGTGTGCAGGCTGTAGGCCAAATCCAGCGGGGTTGCACCTTGCGGCAGTTCAATCACATGGCCTTTGGGGGTGAACACGTACACGCTCGGCACATTCAACGCACCGCCTTCACCTTCTTCTAGGGCAAGACGCAGGCGTTCTAAATCATCTTCAAATGGATCGCTGCGCGTTTGCCCGCCGGCTTTGTAGCGCCAGTGCGCCGCGATGCCCAGTTCGGCCTGATCGTGCATGTCGGCAGTGCGGATTTGCACTTCTAGCGTTTTGTTATCCAGCGCATGGACGGCAGTGTGCAGCGATTGGTAGCCGTTGGCTTTGGGGTTTGCAATGTAGTCGTCATATTCGCTGTCAATTTGCTGCCATAGGCTATGCACGACGCTAAGCGCCGCGTAGCAGTCTTGCAGGCTATCGACTTGCACCCTGAGGGCGCGCACATCAAAAAGATGTTCAAAATCAAGCTTTTTGCGGCGCATTTTCTCAAAAATGCTGTAGAGGTGTTTGGGGCGTCCATACACTTTTGCGGCAATGCCAGCCTCACGCAGGGCATGGTCAAGCTGCTCGCGCACTTTGAGAATGTACTCTTCGCGCTCGGTGCGCTTTTCATCCAGCAGGCTGGCAATGCGTTTGTAGGTTTCGGGTTCAAGATGCCGAAACGCAAGGTCTTCCAGTTCCCATTTAAGCTGCCCAAGACCTAGGCGGTGGGCAATAGGCGCAAAAATATCCAAGGTTTCACGGGCGATCGTTTGGCGTAGGCTTAAATCATCCACCAAGGGCAGGGCGCGCAGGCGCTCCAAACGGTAGGCGAGCTTGATTAAAATCACGCGCACATCACTCACCATAGCGAGTAACAAGCGCCGCATGTTTTCAGTGTGTTGCGGGTTAGCAAAATTCGTTTGGCTTTCGCTAAAGGTGTTCAGCCGGTGCAGTTCGGCCACCATGCGCGCTATATGCACGCCGTAATCTTGCGCAAGCGCGGTTTCATCAAACGCTGCTCGCAGGCGAGAGTCGCCCAGTGTTGCCGTAAGCAGCGTGTCAGAGTCGGCCTTCATTTCACACAACAAAAGTGCCACACGCGCACCACGCGGACGGGTCGGGTCGCCATCCCAAGCGGCGCTGGACAGCTCGCAGGCGGCGCTTAATAAGGCATTTTCACCTGTTTGGGCGAGTAAATCGGCGCAGAGGGCGGCGGGGGCTTGGTCGAGAGGGTGCTGCATGGCTAAAGGATGGCACAATGCTCGACTTCTGAACATTCATCCATAGGTTCCATCGTCATGAATTTGCCTTATGCCTACGGTGCGTCCGCTGTTCACGGCGTGTTGCGCACCTCACCCGAAGATTTTGTGGTCGATGAAATGCTGGGCTTTGTGCCGGATGGGCGCGGTGAACATGTTTGGCTTGCGGTACGCAAACGCGGTGAAAATACGGCGTGGGTGGCCAAGCAGTTGGCGCGTCTTGCGGGCTGTAGTGAGCGCGATGTAGGTTATTCGGGCTTGAAAGATCGCCATGCAGTCACGACGCAGTGGTTCAGTCTGCCCGCGCCGCGCCGTGCGGTGAATTGGGTGGAATTGGGGCAGAAATCAGCGGCGGAAATTTTGCTGATGACGCGCCACACGCGCAAATTGCGCCGAGGTACGCATCGTGGCAATCGCTTTTTGCTCACCGTGCGCGGACTGGAGGGGGATTTGAGCGGTATCCATGCAAGGCTGGAACGTATCGCTCAAATTGGTGTGCCCAACTGGTTTGCCGAGCAGCGTTTTGGGCATGACGGCGGCAATTTGGATGCGGTGCGTGCGTGGTTTGCGGGCGGCAAAGCGCCGCAGCGTGGGCAACAGGGGATGTTGTTGTCCACGGCGCGCAGTGAGCTGTTTAACGCCATTCTTGCCCAGCGCATTGAAGATGGAACGTGGCAACAGCCGCTTGCGGGCGAGCCTTTGATGCTTGATGGGCGGCATAGCTTCTTTATTGCCGAGCCGAACGATGCCGCCTTGGCGGAGCGCATGGCGGCAGGCGATGTGCATACCAGCGGTGCGCTTTGGGGTAAGGAGGGTACGCAGGCGCAAACGGATTGTGCAGCGCTGGAGCACGCGGTGATTGCTAAAGATGCGCTGCTTGCCGAAGGTTTGGTGCGCGAGGGACTGGACGCCGCTCGCCGTCCGTTGCGCGTGATTCCGCGTGAGCTGCACTGGCGCTTGGATGAGGCCAATCGTGTGTTGAGCGTGGGCTTTGTCTTGCCTGCGGGGAGTTATGCCACGGCGGTCATGCGGGAGGTGGTGGAGACCGTGTAGCCCGGATGGAGCGAAGCGGGAATCCGGGGCAGCCGTGCCCAGCAGAGTCTGCCCCGGGTTGACACCCGGGCTACAATGCGGCTTGAGAATCAGCGATGAGCTCTCCATTCTTAGTTAAACCCTTGTGGGAGGCCGTCTCGACGGGCGACAGGCTTCGCCGCTCAAGAGCGCCTCTCACCAAGGGCGGCAAGGTGGATGCGCTACGCTTATCCGCCCTACTATGCTGTACCGTCTTTGCGAGCGCAGCGAAGCAATCCAAGGCCACAACGAACGCTGCATGGATTGCCACGGCCTTTGACCTTGCAATGACAGCATTGAATGATGTTTTCGAGCAGAACAAAGCCCCGCACAACAAGGCGGGGCTTTTTGAGTGAAGCGTTTAGCCGTTTTACTTCGCCAAACGCTCAATTCCAATCGCTTTCATGATGTATTTCTCATAAATCGGCTCCGAGCTGCCGGATTTCATTTTACGAATAAAATACTTCTCGAAGGCGATTTTGGCGAGGTGTACCCATTTGCCCTTGGCGAACCAGTTGACGTTGCGTGGCGGGATTTGCGGCAGAGCGATAAACGCCGCCCCCCGATCGCCCATGTCAGCAAGGCAAATGGCTTGCCAAGTGCCTTTGTGGGTGGGTTCTTCGCCTTTAAGCTCTTGTTCGATATTGTGAATAATCGCCGTGACCATGGATTCGATCATGTAGCCAGTTTTCGGTGTGCCGACGGGAACCGGGCAGGTTTCCACCGGTGGAATGGCCACGCACACGCCTGCCGAGTAGATGCTGGGGTATTTGGGGTTGCGTTGTTTGTCGTCGATTAGCACAAACCCGCCGGGGTTGACCATGCCTTCGACGGCGGCGACAACATCCACGCCACGGAAAGGCGGCAGCATCATGGAATGATTGAAAGGCAATTCGTGGGTTTTGATGATATTGCCCTGCATGTCGAGTTCTTCGACGAACATTTTGCCGGCTTCGATTTTGGTGGTGCGGGCGTTGCAAATCCATTTGATGTCGTGCATCCGCAATTCGGATTCGAGCATGCCTTTGGAGTCGCCTACGCCGCCAAGTCCCAAATGACCAATGTAGGGTTCGGCAGTAACGTAGGTGATGGGCACTTGGTCGCGGAGTTTTTTCTTGCGTAAGGCCGAGTCAAGAATAAATACGTATTCATACGCAGGGCCATAGCAGCTTGCGCCGGGCAGCGCACCGACAATGACAGGCCCTGGGTTTTCGCAGAGCTTTTGGTAATCGGCATAAGCGAGTTCAGCATGATCGACGGTACAGACCGAGTGGGTGTGTCCTCCGTGAGGCCCCGCGCCGGGAATGGCGGCAAAATTGAGTTTTGGACCGGTGGTGATGATCAGGTAGTCGTAGCTGAGCGTGTTGCCGTTATCTAAATGCACGGTTTTGGCTTCAGGGTCGAGCTTGGTGACGCTGGCATGGATAAAGTCGATGCCTTTGCGCTTCAAATAAGGCTCAATCGGAAAGGTGATTTCGTCACGGGTACGCCAACCGACGGCCACCCAAGGGTTGGAGGGTGTGAATTGGAAATAGTCGGTGGCGTTGATGACGGTGATTTGGTGGGATTTACCAAGTATTTCGCGTGCTTCATACGCTGCGGGCATGCCGCCGATGCCCGCGCCCATAATAACGATGTGTGCCATGTGTGTGCCTCTGCCGCTTGAAGTTTGAAATCACGCACCAATGCAGACACAAAAGAGAGCTGGGCGCGTGGGGGGTGTTAGAACGCGACAGACTTTAGCATGGGGGCGTTGTGTTAACTCATCGGACTGTCTTATGTTGCATGAGTTGAATCTATGGATGACAGATGTCGCAGTAATTAACTAGGAAATAAGCGACTCTTAATGATTCTGCTGCATTGCAGAATACAAACGACACAAAAAAGGCTCTGTAGCCTGGGTGTCAACCCGGGCAGAAAGTGCGACGGCATCGTCTTCCCGGATTCTCGCTTCGCTTCATCCGGGCTACATCATCCTAAAATGAGCGCACTAAATTGAACTGCGCAGCAGGGCGAGGAACTCGGTACGCGGGATAGATTTTGCACCAAGGCTTAGTAAATGTTCGGTGGAAAATTGGCAGTCGATAACGCGCGGTGATGAACCGAGTGCGCCTTGACACAGTGCTACAAGTGCCGCTTTAGAGGCATCAGAAACGCGACTGAACATGGATTCGCCAAAAAAGATGCGCCCCATTTTTACGCCGTATAAGCCACCGACAAGCATGTCGTTGCGCCAGCTTTCGATGCTATACGCATAGCCCATGCTGTGGAGGCGCAGGTAGGCCTGCTGCATCTCGCTTGTAATCCATGTGCCGCTTTGTTGCGCGCGTGGCGCGGCACAGGCTTCGAGTACGGCTTTGAAATCGCGATTGATGTGAATGTCGAAAGGATGGTTTTTGAGCGTTTTGCGCAGGCTGCGATGGATGATGATGTCATCTGGAAAGAGCACGGTGCGTGGATCAGGCGACCACCACAAAATCGGGTCGCCCGGCGAAAACCAAGGAAAAATGCCACTGCGATAGGCTTGCAGCAGGCGCGCAGGAGATAAATCACCACCGACGGCAAGCAGGCCGTTCGGTTCGGTTAATGCCTCACGCGGGTCGGGGAAGTAGGTATCGTCGGGGTCGAGTTGGAAGAGGGGCACGCCGGTGAACCAATGCTTTGGCCGTCAATGTGGCAAGCTGATTTGCGAATCCTGCGCGCGTTTGCGAAACAGCACGGCCATATGCCCAATGGCTTGCACCAGTTCTGCGCCGGTTTGTGTGCAAATGGCATCAATCACGCTGCGTTTGTCGTCGCGCTCCATGCCGGGCACGCGGACTTTAATCAGTTCGTGATGCGCAAGGGCAAGCTCGATTTCGAGCATCACCGCTTCGGTTAAGCCGTGTTGCCCCAAAAGGACAACGGGCTTGAGATTGTGCGCAAGGCTGCGCAAATGGCGCATTTGATTGGCTTTTAGGGGCATGGCAGGGTCAATCCGTTAAATAATGAATACAAGTTTAACACGCTGTGGGCGTCTAGAGCCTGATTGAGAACTTGGGACAAGCTCAAAGTGCTTAGGCAAGGTGTAGCACGAAGGTTGGTAAACTTTTGTATCGTTAATGTATAAGTCATGTATATTTATTGGTGTGTTTTTCACTTCAGTCGGATATCCATCAGCCCATGCTACCTAAGCGAAAAGTCTTTCCTCTTTTTGAAGCGCAACACAGCGCGGAGTTATCCCTCTGGAGTGTTGCTGATGATCGTGTCATGGGTGGCGAGTCGATCGCACAGCTTGAGCGACAGGCGCAAGGGCATGATTCTTGTGTCTGCTTGAGCGGTCGGGTTTCTTTGGCGCGTGGCGGAGGGTTTGTGCAAATGCGCTGGCCATTAAAGTCGCAAGGCGCTCAAGCGGAGCGTTGCAGTGGAATCTACTTGGAGGCGCGTGGCAATGGCGAAACATACGGCGTGCATTTGCGCACCCGACAACTTTTTCTGCCTTGGCAATCGTTTCGCTCAAGTTTTGTGGCGGGCATTGAATGGACGACGTTCTGGTTACCCTTCACGGCGTTTGAGCCTTACCGAACGCAAGCCAAGTTGGATACTCATGCCTTAGTCAAAATTGGCATTGTCGCCATTGGGCGGGCTTTTGATGCTGAGGTTTGCGTGCGCAAAATGGGGTTTTATCAAGAGGATTCGGCACTATGAAAAGTGGTGGTGTACAAAATTTTGCCAAGCTTGGGTGGGGCGTTTTGTTCGCGTTGAGCTTGTTTGTGCTTGGCGGATGCACTGCAACCCCACCGCAGGACATACAGCCAGTGAGCCCGTTTTCGCTTGATCGCTATCTTGGATTGTGGTTTGAACAAGCTCGCCTCGATCATAGTTTCGAGCGCGGTATGTCGCATGTAACGGCTGAATACCGCTTGCAAAATGACGGCAGTGTGCAGGTATTAAACCGTGGCTATCTTGCGGACAAAAAGACATGGAAAGAAGCCGAAGGACGCGCGGTTTTCATAGGGGCGAGCGATGTAGCGGCATTGAAAGTTAGTTTTTTTGGCCCGTTTTATGGCGGCTATTTTGTGGCGGCCTTGGATAAGGACTATCGCTGGGCTTTGGTTGTAGGGCCGAATCGGGATTATTTTTGGATTCTTACGCGTGAGCGCATTTTGCCGGATGAAACGAGGGTTGAATTGGTCGCCAAGGCCGAGGCTTTGGGGATTGATACATCCAAACTGATTTGGGTAGATCAAACACAACCCAAGCCATGACACGAGTTTGTCTTGGGTAAAAAGTTATTTGTGGACGCTTTCCTATGAACCATGGCTTGTATTGGTTTCGCAACGATCTCCGCCTTGCCGACAATTTAGCCTTGCTGCAGGCTTGCGCCAGTAGCGACACTCTGCTGCCGGTATACATTCATGATTCGCGGCAAGATACTGCAACCGCATGGGGATTTCCGCGACGAGGTGAGCATCGCCGCGCCGTCCTCAAGAGCGCATTGCAGGCTGTGGATGCCCAGTTGCGCGCACGCGGCAGCGCCTTGTTGGAGCTTGAAGGCACTGCTTGGCAATTGCTGCCTGAACTTGTAAAGCAATATCAAATTACGACGATTTACACCGAGCACATTGCAGCACCAGAGGAACAGGCGGATGTCGCAGCGCTTGAATCGAGGGGCATTAGGGTTCATGCGCTATGGCAATCAAGCCTCATTCATCCATCGGCATTGCCTTTTCAGGTTTCGCAACTGCCCGATATGTTCGCCGCGTTTCGTAAACGCGTTGAGCAGCACGCCGTCAAAATTGAAGCCCCTTGTGCGGCAGCCGAAAACTTGCCGCCCCTGCCGGTGGCTGTGTCCGAGCTTGAAAATGCAACGCTTGCACGGGATACGGCTGCGCCCCTACCTGACGCACGCAGTGCTTTTCCGTATTTTTCTGAGCCGTGTCGGGTGGATGAAGATGGAGCGCAAAAGCATTTAGCGCAATATTTCGCACGCGGGTTGCCGCACAGTTACAAATCCACGCGCAATGGTTTAATCGGTATCGACTATTCCAGCAAATGGTCGCCTTACCTTGCCTTGGGCGTTTTGAGTGCGCGCCAAATTTTGCACGGTTTAAGGGCGTTTGAAGCGGAACATGGCGCAAGCGAGAGTAGTTATTGGCTGTGGTTTGAATTGCTGTGGCGTGATTATTTTCGCTTTCTGCATCTTAAATACGGCTCACGTCTTTACCGCGCTGCAGGGTTAAGCACGGCGCCAAAGCCTACGCATCATGCCCAAGCGTTTGCCCGTTGGATGAATGCCGAAACGGGACATGCGTTGATTGATGCCGCAATGCGTGAGCTTAAGGCTACCGGCTATCTTTCGAACCGGATGCGTCAAGTTGTCGCAAGCTATTTGATTCATGATTTGGCGTGCGACTGGCGTGCGGGAGCGGCATGGTTTGAGGCGCAATTGATTGATTATGATGTGTATAGCAATCAGGGAAATTGGCTGTATCTGGCAGGCCGAGGCACCGACCCACGCGGCGGGCGGCGTTTTAATCCGGATAAACAGGCCAACGATTATGATGCCGATGGACGATATCGTAGGTTGTGGGTCAAGGATGCTTTTATTAAAGACGAGTAGCGCTAAAGCCGAGCGTATTTAACTTGACTGAAGCGTAGGCTTACGGCTTAACGCATGATGCGCCGCGCCAAACAGTGTGATTTGAATGCCAAAAATCATCGCTGCGAACATTAAATGCAGCGGCTGCAGAAAGGCTGGAAAGCCAAGCAAGGCAAGGCTTAGTCCAAAGAGCAGTTCAACGACCACCAAAACCATCATGACGCGGGCAAGATTTTGGCTGAGTGCGTTGTCGGCATGGCGCAGGACGCGCATTCCGAGCCAAAGATTGTAAGCCACTAGCAGCATGGCAGCGACGATGTGAATAGTGAGCGGCAAACCGACTTGCGCGACCCATGTCGCACGTTCGGCGTAGTTGAGGCCGATAGAGATAATGTCGATGCGCTCACGCACTTGAACACCGAGGGTAATTTGCACAAGGGTCAAAATCATGCCGATAATCAGCCACATATGAGTCGCCTGCGCACCTTTGAGGCTCATGCTCAAGGTGTCACGTGTGGCATGGCTAATGGCTAAGATTAGACTTGCGACCACCAGTAGCGAGGCCATCATGTGGGTGGTAATCAGTACGGGGTGCAGATTCCTATCGACCACCACTTTGCCCATCCAGCCGTTAAAACCGACCAGTACAAAAGCACTCAAGGCGTACCAAAAAACAGGCTTCATGGTGCGGCGCACGCGCCACGCCGCCCATAATGTCCAC
>JBFXGB010000079.1:0-9277 GCA_050178405.1 Halothiobacillaceae bacterium | reverse complement strand
CGGTGTTAGACGAAGGAGCGATTCGGCATACGGCGGTGATTCCGATTGCGGGCGATCAGGTGACCAATGACATTGCGGTCGGCCTGCGTACACCGACTCAGTTTGCCGAGCGCATCAAGCTCGATCACGCCTCCCTGTGTCCTGAGCAGGGAGCGAGCGAATTTATCGAGGTGCCCGGCGTGGGCGACCGTCCGGCGCGGCGGCTTTCACGGCATACCTTGGGCGAGATTGTGGAAGCGCGTTACGAGGAGATTTTCCTGCATGTGCGTGAGGAATTGCGCCGCAGTGGCTTTGAAGAACGGGTGACGGCAGGGGTCGTACTGACGGGCGGAAGCGCCTTGATGTGCGGCGTGGTGGAGTTGGCAGAAGAAATGCTGCACATGCCGGTGCGCCTTGGTGTACCACAGCATGTGGGTGGTATTCAGGATGTGGCAAACAATCCGGCGCATGCGACCGGGGTGGGTTTGCTGTTGTTTAAGGGGGCAAAAGACGCGGTGGAGGAGAAAAAAGGCTCCTCGGTTTCTGCGGCTTCGGTGTTGGGGCGGATGAAGAGCTGGTTTCAGGGCAATTTTTGAGGCTGATTTTATTTTTTGGGCGCAAGCCTTAATTTTCGTGACAAGAGGGGGAAACGATGAGCATGTTTGAGCTGGTGGATTCATATTCTGATAGCGCAACCATTAAGGTGGTAGGCGTGGGCGGCGGCGGCGGCAATGCGGTCGCGCATATGCTGCAAACCGCGATTGAGGGCGTGGACTTTATTTGTGCGAATACCGATGTGCAGGCGCTGAAAAAATCGCAGGCCACCGTGCAGTTGCAGATTGGTGCCAATATCACCAAAGGATTGGGCGCAGGTGCAAATCCTGAGCTCGGTCGTCAGGCGGCGCTGGAAGATCGTGACCGCATTCAAGAAGTGCTGGCGGGTACAGACATGTTGTTCATTACCACCGGTATGGGCGGCGGTACGGGCACGGGTGCCGCGCCAGTGATTGCGCAGATTGCCAAGGATATGGGCATTTTGACCGTGGCCGTGGTCACACGTCCGTTTGGTTTTGAAGGCAAGAAGCGCATGGAACAAGCCATGAATGGCATCCGTGAGCTGGAAAAGCAGGTCGATTCGCTGATCGTGATTCCCAACGAAAAGCTGTTGAGCGTCATGGGCAAGTCGGCGCAGATGATGGAAGCTTTCAATGCGGCGAATGGCGTGTTGCTTTCGGCAGTACAAGGTATTTCCGAGCTGATTACCCGTCCGGGCTTTATCAACGTGGACTTTGCCGACGTGCGCACCGTGATGGAAGGCATGGGTTCGGCCATGATGGGTACGGGTGTTGCCTCCGGTGAAGGACGTGCGCGTGAAGCAGCGGAAGCGGCGATTCATAGCCCCTTGTTGGACGAAGTGGTGTTGCGCGGCGCGCGGGGCATTCTGGTCAACGTGACCGCCGGGATGGATTTGACCATCGGCGAGTACGATGAAATCGGTGAAATCATTCACGAATTGGCTTCAGAAGAAGCCAATGTGAAAATCGGCATGGCGATTGACCCGGAGATGAACGGCGAGATTCGTGTCACCGTGGTGGCAACGGGCTTGAATATGCACAAGCCTGAAGTTGTGCCCATTGCGCGTCCGCGTGTGGTGGTCGATAACGATCCACGCAATGCAGTACGCCATCAAGCCGAAGTCGCTGTCGCACCCGCGGCCATGATGCACGGTAACGTGGCGTACGATATTGATTTGATTAGTGTGCCCGCGTTCTTGCGTAAGCAGGCGGATTAAGTTTTTTGGCAGCTGAATGGAAAAAAGGAGCTTCGTGCTCCTTTTTTGTTTTGGATAGGATTTACGCAAATCCTTGTGGGAGGCTGTCTTGACGGGCGAGAAGCCTTCGCCGCTCAAGACCCTGTAGCCCGGATGAAGCGCAGCGAGAACCTGGGGAAGCCGTGCCGTTGCTCAAGCCTGCCCCGGGTTGACACCCGGGCTACGAAGGCTGTCTTGACGGACAAGAAGCCTTCGCCGAAGACCCTGTAGCCCGGATGAAGCGCAGCGAGAATCCGGGGAAGCCGTGCCGTTGCTCAAGCCTGCCCCGGGTTGACACCCGGGCTACGATGGCCGTCTTGACGGACGAGATGCCTTCGCCGCTCAAGACCCTGTAGCCCGGATGAAGCGCAGTGAGAACCTGGGGAGGCCGTGCCGTTGCTCAAGCCTGCCCCGGATTGACACCCGGGCTACGATGGCCGTCTTGACGGACGAGAAGCCTTCGCCGAAGACCCTGTAGCCCGGATAAAGCGCAGCGAGAATCCGGGGAAGCCGTGCCGTTGCTCAAGCCTGCCCCGGGTTGACACCCGGGCTACGAAGACTGCCCCACCCTCTCCCATCAAGGGGGAGGGGGTAAAACCAATGATACTGCGCAAGTCCTAAAGCACGCTTCGCTCCTTGGAGGCTGCTAGGGCTACAATGCGCGTCCTGTCTCGCCTGTTTGATTGGAGTTTCCCCTGAGCCGTTCTCTGCTTAAATCCACTGCGGTGATTAGCGCCATGACTCTGTTATCCAGGGTCTTGGGCTTTGTGCGCGATATGGTGTTTGCGCGACTGTTTGGCGCATCGGGGGCGACGGATGCCTTTTTTGTGGTGTTCAAAATTCCGAATTTTCTGCGACGTTTGTTTGCAGAAGGCGCATTTTCGCAGGCTTTTGTGCCACTTTTGGCTGAGTACCGCGAGAAGCATAGCCGTGAGGCGATGCTGGATTTGATCGCACACGTGTCAGGTACCTTGGGCGCGGTGTTGTTGCTGATTACCACGCTGGGCGTGGCGGCCGCGCCTTTGTTGTTGTTTTTGTTTGCGCCGGGTTTTCATGCCGATGCGACGCAGTTTGCGCTGGCAGAGGACATGCTGCGCATTACCTTCCCCTATATTTTCTTTATTTCGCTGACCGCTTTTGCCAGCAGTTTGCTGAATAGTTTTAGCAAGTTTGCGATACCGGCGTTGACGCCGATCTGGCTGAATATCGTGCTGATCGCGGCGGCGTTTTTGGGCGCGAATTATGCCGATGAGCCAATGCTGGTGTTGTCCTGGGGGGTGTTGGTGGCCGGGATGGTGCAGTTAGGGTTTCAACTGCCGTGGATTTGGCGCATGGGTCTGTTGCCACGTCCGCGTTTTTCCTGGGCGCATGAGGGGGTGCAGCGCACGTTCAAGCTGATGCTGCCGGCGATTTTCGGTTCGTCGGTGACGCAGATCAATTTGTTGCTGGACACGGTGCTGGCTTCATTTTTGATTGCGGGTTCGGTGTCGTGGCTGTACTACTCCGACCGGCTGGTGGAGTTTCCGCTGGGGATGTTCGGCGTGGCGCTGGCAACGGTGATTCTGCCCAAGCTGTCGCGTGAGCATTCCCGCGACGAGGGCGCAGGTTTCCAGCAGACGCTGGATTGGGGGTTGCGGCTAACGGTATTGCTGGCGCTTCCGGCAACAGTGGGTTTGGTCGTGTTGGCCGGGCCGTTGTTGGCGACCTTGTTTGAGTATGGCAAGTTTGATCTGCACGATACGCAGATGGCGAGCATGAGTTTGGTGGCCTATGGCTTGGGTTTGCCGGCGTTTTTGTTGATTAAGGTGCTGGCGCCGGGGTTTTATGCGCGCCAGGATATGGTTACGCCGGTGCGCATTGGTATTCATGCGGTGTTGAGTAATCTGGCATTCAAGGCGGCCGTGGTGCTGCCGATGGTGATTCTGGCCATCCCGGGAACCCATGCGGCGCTGGCGGCGGCAACCTCGTTTGCGGCGATGTTGAATGCGTGGTGGTTGTATCAGGCACTGCGTAAATCCAAGGTGTATCAGCCGAGTAGGCAATGGCGGCGTTGGTGGTTGCAGGCCGGTGCGGCGACGTTGGTGATGGGCGGCTTGTTGTTCTGGCTGATGCCGCTACAGGCGGTGTGGACGGCGATGTCGGGCGGGATGCGTGCGCTGTGGCTGGCGGGGCTGGTCTTCGGCGCGTTGGCGAGTTATGTGGCCGTGTTGCTGGCTTTGGGGTTGCGCCCGCGTGATTTGAAACGTGAGGAGGCCCAATGGAGTTGAGGCATGGAGCTAAAACAGTGGAATTAAGGCGCGGTTGGCTGCGCGCAAAGCGAGATGCAGCGCTTAGTATTGGCAATTTTGATGGCCTGCACTTGGGGCATCAGGCCTTGTTGCAGCGTTTGGATACGTTGGCCAAGCCGGGTGATTTGGAGCCCAATTTTGAAAGGGTCGTGTTGAGTTTTGAGCCGCTGCCGCGTGAGGTGTTTACGCCCGCGAACGCCGCGCCGATTCCGCGCCTGAGTAGTTTGCGCGAGAAATTGGCGGTGTTGGCAGCTTCAAGGCAGGTCGATGTGCTGCATTTGCTGCGCTTTAATCGGGCTTTGGCGGGTCTTGAAGCTGAGGATTTTGTGCGCCATGTGCTGTGCGCAACCTTGCGCGTGCGCCAGCTTGTGGTCGGCGATGATTTTCGTTTTGGTCGCGGCAGGCGCGGTGATGTGGCCTTGCTTGAGCAGATGGGGCGCGCGCTTGGGTTTGCGGTACATACGGTCGCGCCGGTGGAGGTTGAGGGTGCGCGGGTGTCGAGTACACGGGTGCGCGCGGCCTTGTGTGCGGGGGCGTTGGCTGAGGCTGGGCGCTTGTTGGGGCGGCCTTATGCGCTATGTGCACGGGTGGCGCATGGCGATAAACGCGGGCGCGAGCTGGGTTTTCCGACCCTGAATCTGCCGCTGGGGCGCAAGCATTTTGCGCTGCATGGTGTGTACGCGGTCGAGGTGCGCGGGCTGGAAGATGGTGTGCTTTATGGTGTGGCGAATGCCGGGGTGCGCCCCACGGTGGGCGGGGTGGTGCCGCGTGTCGAGGCGCATGTATTCGATTGGGCGGGCGATGCGTATGGCAAGCAGGTTGAAGTGCGCTTTTGTGCTTTTTTGCGTGCAGAGCAGCGTTTTGCCGGGCTGGATGAATTGATGGCGCAGATTGCTGTGGATGCGCAACAGGCGCGGGCGTTTTTTGGCCAGAGTTAAGCGGCGGCCGCTATCCTGGCGAGGCTGGGTGTGGCGCTTTCTGCTGCTTTTGGTGGTTTTGTTTCTGTTGGTGCAGGGCTGGTACCTGGCGCATATCGTGGCCTGGCGCTGGTATGCCCCGGGTTCAAGCGCGTTTATGCAAGTACGCCTTGAGGAGATGCGTGAAGACAATCCCAAAGCCGCGCTGCGTCAGCAATGGGTGGATTACCCGCGCATTTCGCCGAACCTCAAGCGCGCCATAGTCGCCGCCGAGGATGCGCAATTCCTCGCGCATGAAGGCTTTGATTGGGACGGGATGCAGAACGCGCTGGAGAAGAATCTGCGCAAGGGGCGCGTGGTGGCGGGCGGTTCGACCATCAGTCAGCAATTGGCGAAGAATTTGTTTTTGTCCGGCGAGAAGTCATTTATGCGCAAGGGACAGGAAGCGATTATCACCCTGATGATCGAGGGCGTGCTGGATAAACGCAGGATTCTTGAGCTGTATTTGAACCTGATCGAATGGGGCGACGGCGTGTTTGGCGCGGAAGCCGCAGCGCAGCATTATTTTGGCGTATCGGCGGCGCGCTTGTCGCCCGGTCAGGCGGCATGGATGGCGGCGATCGTACCCAATCCGCGTTACTACGATGGCGGGGCGGCGACGGGCGCCTTGAACCGAAGGGTTGCGCGGATTTCGCGGGATATGGCGGCGGTGCGGGTGCCGTAACCGGGTTTTGTCGCGCTTGAGCTGCACCCCTGATGCGACGCGATGCGTTAGTATGAGCGTCGTGGTTTGTGTCTAAGTAGATGCTGATTTATTCCATCCATGGCATAAGTCAGCTCGCTCATCGCGGCACATGTCCGCGATAGCTCTCATGAATCAAAGACTTACGTCTTTGTTCATGTTGGGGCATCCTGCCCCAAGCGGGAAACACTGAATAAATCAGCGTTTCCCTAAGGTCAAACGGGGGTTTATTTGTGTTGGAGCGTGCAGAGAGTGCCTTGCGTCAGGTTGTATCCAGCCTGCGCTTTGTGTTTATCGTTTTTATGATGATTTATCTGGCCTTCTGCCTGGTCGATCTGTTTGTGCGCCTGTTTCCGCTCCTGCCACATCTTGGCGACCCCAATGCGCGTTTCCTGTTGCCGCTACTGAACGAAGCGTTGTTCACCCTGATTGTGCTGGCCATTGTGCGTTCGCTGTTTATCAACGACAGTTTTCACTATGCGCTGACATTCCTCGAAGTCGGTTTTGTCGTGCTATTGCGTAAACTTATCCTGCTTGATGTCTCGCCAGAGGAAGTGTGGGTGTTGCTGGTGCTTGGTCTGGTTAGCGCACTCTTCTTCACGCTGATTCTGTGGACGCACTTCATGCGCAAGACATTGACGCCGCACGCGCCTTGAGATTGTGCCTGCACCGATTTATTCGGCACTTGATTTTCGCGGCACGATGATTACTGTTCTGCGATTACTGCTCCGCCGCTTCGATCTGCTTGCGCTGTGCCTCAGCGGCGGCATCGACCTGTTCTTGGACGGCTTGGGCTTTCTTCAGCGCCTGAATCTGCGTTTCGGTTATGGGGTTGGGCTCGGCTTGTGGTGGCTGCGGGCTAGAGTCGCAGGCACTCAGGAGCAGGCACAGCGTAATGAGGCTTCGTTTCATGGCGTGTTCTCCAAATGTGTGGGTCACATGGGCGGGCAGGTTGGTGAAGCGTAACTCACTGAGAACCTGTTTACGCTCTCGCTGAACGGCCTAACAGGCTGCTGCAATACTTGCTTTCAGCACGCTGTTAATGTGATCTAGCGCGCACTTAGCAACCGCTGCCACCGCTCACGCAAACTTACCGGCAGCTTGAGCGTTTCAAACAAAGGCTCAACTTGCACCAGCGCGGGCTTTTGCCAGCGTGTTTGAATCACCTCGCCCAGCGGCACGTCGCAGACAATGCCTGTCAGGCGGCGGGCAAGCCGCACGGTTTCTTCGTGCTCAAGCATCAGTTTCTGCGCACGCGGCGCACCACGGAATTTCTGTGCGCCGATGGCGTGCAGGTTCGCCAGTACCTCGTCCAGGCCGCCCCATTTGCGCAACATGCGTGCAGCGGTGGTGCGGCCAATGCCGGGCACGCCGGGGATATTGTCCACCGCATCGCCGGTAATGGCGAGCAGGTCGGCAATCAGCGCGGGCGGTACGCCCCATACTCGTTCCACGCCGCGCGCGTCGAGTACCTCGGTGCGGCCGTGGTTCCACCAGCGATCGCTGCCTTCGAGCAACTGGGCGAGATCCTTGTCGGCGGTGAGCAGGGTGATGGCGAGGCCTTCGTTGCGCAGGTGACGGGCGAGGGTGCCGATCACGTCGTCGGCTTCGTAGCGTTCAGAGGTGTGGATGGGAAGGTTGAGGCCAGCGGCGAGGGTGCGGCATAAGGCGAATTGGGGGATTAAGTCTGCCGGCGGTGGGCTGCGCTGGCCTTTGTAGGCGGGGTAAATTTCTTTGCGGTAGGGGTTGGCTTGCGGGATGTCGAAGGCGAGCATGACCCGGTCGGTTTGGATGTCTTCTAAAACGCGCAGCAGGAATTCGGCGTAGCCATGCACGGCGTTAAGGGCGCGGCCTTGATCGTCACGCAGGCCAATCGTCGAGCCGTGCCAAGCGCGGTAAATGTAGATATTGCTGTCGATCAGGTAGGCGCGGGGTTGCATGGCATGTCGTTGTAGGAGCGAACCTTGGGTCGCGAGCAAGAGCTTGGTCGAAGTGTATTAAAGGATATATGCACAGCCTTCGATCTTCGCGACCCAAGGTTCGCTCCTACGGGCGGGGCTGTCGCGACCCAAGGTTTTGCACCTACAAAGCGCTCAACCACGCGGATACGGCGTGTACGGCTGGCGCGCCAGACCTTCGGCGGCGGCGGCTTCAGCCACGGCCTTGGGCAGGCGCTCAATCAGGCGCGGGTCGAAGGGCTTGGGCAGGATGTAGTCTGCGCCGAAGCTCATGCTTTCCACGCCGTAGGCTGCCAGCACCTCGTCGGGCACCGGCTCGCGGGTCAATTCGGCCAGCGCCTTGACGCAAGCGACCTTCATGCCCTCAGAGATGCGGCTGGCGCGGCAGTCCAGTGCGCCACGGAAAATGTAGGGGAAGGCCAGCACGTTGTTGACCTGATTGGGGTAGTCGCTGCGCCCGGTGGCCATAATCAGGTCATCGCGCAGGCTGTGTGCGAGTTCGGACTGGATTTCGGGGTCGGGGTTGGCAAGGGCGAAGACCACAGGCTTGGCCGCCATGCTGAGTAGCATGTCTTTGCTCAGCAAGTTTGGCGCGGATACGCCAATGAACACGTCGGCATTGCGGCAGGCATCGTCTAGGGTGCGATCATTCGTTTCGACTGCAAATTGCGCATGGTGCGGCGGCAAATCGGCAAGACCGGTGTGCAGCACGCCGACACGATCCACCACGCGCAATTTGGATTTGTCTGCGCCCATTTCGAGCAGCAATTTTAATGCTGCGCAACCCGCCGCGCCCGCGCCCACGAGCACGATACGTACTTGGCTTAGTTGCTTGCCCTGGAGTTCGAGTGCGTTGAGCAGTGCGGCGGCGATAATAATCGCTGTGCCGTGTTGGTCGTCGTGAAAGACCGGAATATCCAGCGCATCGACAAGCGCCTGTTCGATGGCAAAACAATGCGGTGCGGCAATGTCTTCGAGGTTGATGCCGCCAAAGGTGTTGCCAATGGCTTTGACCACATCAATAAAGTGTTCGGGCGATTGTTTTTCGACTTCGATATCAAACACGTCAATATTGGCAAAACGCTTGAACAATACGCCCTTGCCTTCCATAACTGGCTTGGAGGCGAGTGGCCCCAAATTGCCCAAACCGAGAATCGCCGTGCCGTCGGTAATGACCGCCACCAAGTTGCCCTTGCCTGTGTAGGCGTAGGCGTCGCCTGGGTTTTCGGCAATGGCGCGCACCGGTTCGGCCACGCCGGGGGAATAGGCTAGCGCCAAATCGCGCGCTGTCGCGGTGGGCTTGGTGATAAACGTGCCCACTTTGCCAGGGATGGGCAAGCGGTGGTAGTCGAGTGCGGCTTGTTTGGGGTCAGTCATGGGGTGTTCCTTTTGATTTTTTTGCCACAGAGGTCACAGAGGTCACAGATATGGATTACTTACTTAGGACTTACGCAAAATGGTTGTTTAACTCCCTCCCCCTTGACGGGGGAGGGTGGTGAAGTTGGTGCAAGTCTATGTTCTGGCAAAGTTTGTACCCCCTCTCCTTAACCCTCTCCCGCGAGGGGAGAGGGGGCTAAATCCAA
>JBFXGB010000078.1:0-9370 GCA_050178405.1 Halothiobacillaceae bacterium | reverse complement strand
CACCTGCTTAGCAGAAGCCCACGCACTCGGGTAATGGTGGCGCACGTAGATCAGCGGGATAAGCGCCAAGTAAGATGGCAAGGCCTTATCACATTGGATGTAGGTCTTGCTTCTCACGAAGTCAGCTACTGCTTTAATTGATGCACTCAACTCATCCCATTTTTTCTCGATTTCTTCGCGCAATCCGGGCTTGCGGAACTTGGAAATTTCATATTGCGCACCTTGGTTCAGCAGCACCAAACAGGTCTTGAGGACGAAGTCACGATCGAATGCGAAACCGTGTCTATTTAGTTCATCAAGAAGCTCTTCCATGCGGTTGTCGGCTACATCCCAGGTGGCGTTAAGCAAAGAGAAAAGCAGATCAGACTTCTCCAACTTGGTTCCGCCAGAGTTAGCGCGAATGAAGACTTCCACCACATCGTCTTCAGTGTACAGGTTCGGGTTATCGATACTGTCAAGCTCTTGGTACGTGATTGACTCATCCATTTTAAAGGTACGGTCAACCAGATCAAGGTTACCGTCGATCTTGTCTTTATCGTCGTCGCTGAAGGCGCAACCCGCTTTGGCTTCCATGTCCTGAATCAGCTCACGCTTCTTGCGCGATGTGAAAACCAGGTCTTTGAATTTGACCCATGGGAAGCTAGTTGCGGCACTCTTCCTGAACTCGAATCGGTACTTGATATCATCTGGCAAGTCAGAATCCCCACTCAGTACGTCAAAGTGAAGTTCTCGCCCAGAGAAACTGCCTATCAAGCCTATGTAGAGACTTTGCAAACGTTGCTGACCATCTAGCACCAAGCATTTCTTCTTTGTGTCCTCTGGAACGTAGAAACTGCTCAGTTTGAGTGTGTTAGACCAGTTATCGATGAACTTGCGACGACGAATGCTGCTTGTCGTCTTCCAGACCAAGAGCGTGCTGATGGGATACTCACGCAAGATCGAGTCAAACAGGCGACAGATTTGCTCTTCGCCCCAAACAAATGGACGCTGAATATTGGGCAGCCAGAAACCACCGTCCTCATCCGCGTTATTCAGGAAGCCGACAATTTTTCGAATGGTTTGCTTTTGGTTCTTCAACGATCACCCCCAGTTTTAATCTTTAACCCGATACGCCGCCGAAGCCGCGTGCGCAAACAAGCCCTCGCCTTCGGCTAATACTCGCGCAATTTTGCCTAAGTCGGACGCGCCTTGTGCGGAGCAAGCAATCAGGCTGGAGCGCTTCTGGAAGTCATATACCCCCAACGGCGAAGAAAAACGCGCCGTGCGCGACGTCGGCAATACATGATTCGGTCCTGCGCAGTAATCCCCTAATGCCTCTGCCGTGTAACGCCCCATAAAGATCGCGCCTGCGTGGCGAATTTTGCCTGCGTAGTTTTCCGCATCTTCAAGCGATAGCTCCAGATGCTCAGGGGCGATAAAGTTAATGACTTCAGCCGCTTCATCCAAATCGCGCACATGAATCAGTGCACCGCGCCCTTGCATCGAGGCGCGGATAATTTCTCCGCGCGGCATTTCTTCTACCAGACGATCACACGCCTCCGACACAGCTTCCAAAAAAGCTGCATCGGGCGAAATCAAAATAGACTGTGCCTGTTCGTCATGCTCGGCTTGGGAGAACAAGTCCATGGCAATCCAATCCGCATCGGTCTTGCCGTCACAAACCACCACAATTTCAGACGGCCCGGCAATCATGTCGATGCCCACCGTGCCAAACACCAAACGCTTGGCAGTGGCGACATAACTGTTGCCGGGACCGGTGATTTTATCCACCTGCGGAATGCTCTCCGTACCGTAGGCCAGCGCCGCCACCGCTTGCGCGCCGCCAATGGTGAACACACGATCCGCGCCGGCAATGCGGCACGCGGCCAATACGAGGTCATTCAATTCGCCGCCCGGTGCGGGCACGACCACAATCAGCTCCGCCACGCCCGCGACTTTGGCTGGAATCGCGTTCATCAATACCGAGGATGGATAGGCTGCTTTGCCGCCCGGCACATACAAACCGACGCGATCCAGTGGTGTCACCTGTTGCCCAAGCAGCGTGCCGTCTGCCTCGCGGTAGCTCCATGATTCCATTTTTTGATGCTCGGCGTAGCGGCGAATGCGCTCGGCGGCCTGCTCCAAGGCGGCACGCTGTGCGTTAGGAATACGCTCCAAGGCTGCATCCATGCGCGCTTGTGGAACTTCAAGCTCGCTCATGGATTGCACCGCATAGCGATCAAAGCGCGCGGTGTACTCCAATACCGCTGCATCCCCGCGTGTTTTTACATCACGCAGAATGTTTTGTACGCTGGTAAAAATTTGCTCGTCGGCCGCAGAATCCCAAGCCAGCAGGGCTTTCAGGCGGGTTTGGAAATCAGCTTCAAAAGTCGAAAGTCTTTTAATATTCATGATTTTATTTAGCCACAGAGGTCACAGAGAACACGGAGGGGAACGGAGTAATGATTCGTGAGCCTGTGTCGCTTCTTCTCTCCCGCTTGCGAGGAGGCGATAAAGTTTCGGCAGCCAAGTCATTACCTCTAAGCCCTCGGCGTTCTCTGTAGCAAGAAAAATTAACGACGCGCTTCAACCGCACAACGAATCTTGTCAATAAACTCGCGCAAACGCGTCGACTTAGTCTTCATTGCGGTGCGATTCACAATCAGGCGCGAGCTAATATCCGCGATATGCTCCAGCGGTTCAAGGCCATTAGCGCGCAGTGTATTACCGGTATCGACCACGTCCACGATGCAATCGCCCAAACCGACCAGCGGTGCAAGCTCCATTGAACCGTAGAGCTTGATGACCTCAATCTGGCGGCCTTGACGCGCGAAGTGCGCGCGAGCACTCTCAACGTATTTGGTGGCCACACGCAAACGATGTCGCCCTTCGAGTACACCCGGCTTGCCCGCCACCATCAGGCGGCAGCGTGCAATCTGCAAATCTAGCGGTTCATAAAGGCCATCGCCACCGTGTTCCATCAACACATCCTTGCCCGCTACGCCGACATCCGCCGCGCCATATTCGACATAGGTAGGCACATCCGAAGCACGCAGCAGCACCACGCGCACGCCCGGCACATTGGTATCCAAAATCAGCTTGCGGCTGGTTTCCGGGTCTTCAGAGGGAACGATGCCCGCCGCTGCGAGCAGTGGCAGGGTTTCTTTATAGATACGGCCTTTTGATAAGCCTATCGTCAATGTTTCAGTCATGAGTTTTCCTCAGCCAGGTACGCGACGAATATTCGCGCCCAGTTTGGCTAGTTTTTCTTCAATGGCATCGTAACCACGGTCAATATGGTAGATACGGCTGACTTCAGTTTCACCTTCGGCAACGAGTCCCGCAAGAATCAAGCTGGCCGATGCGCGTAAATCAGTCGCCATGACCGGCGCACCGGTGATTTTCTCCATACCGCGTACAACCAAAGTATTGCCCTCAAGCTGGATATTCGTGCCCATGCGCAAAAGCTCATGCACGTGCATAAAACGATTTTCAAAAATCGTTTCCACGACGGTGGATGTGCCCTCCGCAATCGCATTCATCGCCACAAATTGCGCCTGCATATCCGTCGGAAACCCCGGATGCGGTGCGGTGCGAATATCGACGGCTTGCGGACGGCGTCCGTGCATGTCTAGTTCAATCCAATCCTCACCGGTCTGAATAATGGCGCCCGCTTCGCGTAATTTGGCAAGCACCGCATCTAGGCTTGAAGGATCGGCATCCTTGAGACGCACCTGCCCACCGGTCATGGCGACGGCGACTAGAAATGTACCGGCTTCAATCCGATCCGGCAAAACACGATGCGTACATGCACCAAGATGTTCAACGCCTTCAATTGTGATCGTTGCTGTGCCCGCACCCGAAATCCGCGCACCCATCGCCGTTAAAAACTTGGCAAGATCGACGATTTCAGGTTCACGCGCTGCGTTCTCCAACACAGTCGTGCCTTCCGCAAGACACGCCGCCATCAACAGGTTTTCTGTGCCGGTCACCGTTACCATATCCATCACAATATGTGCGCCTTTAAGACGCTTGGCGCGCGCGCGAATAAACCCCGCCTCAACACGAATCTCTGCACCCATGGCTTCGAGGCCTTTAAGATGCACGTCCACCGGACGCGAACCAATCGCACAGCCGCCGGGCAAAGACACATCCGCCTTGCCATAGCGCGCAAGCAACGGGCCTAGCACCAAAATCGAGGCACGCATGGTGCGCACCAAATCATAGGGCGCTGAAAAGTTATGTGCCGGACGTGGGTCAATATGAATACTCATACGATCCCCAAGCGTTAACTGTACGCCCATGCCGCCCAGCAACTCCATCATGGTGGTCACGTCCATTAAATGCGGCACGTTTTCAATCACCACAGGAGCATCGGCCAATAAAGCCCCTGCCATAATCGGCAAAATGGCATTTTTTGCCCCGGAGATACGCACTTCACCCTTAAGTGGTATACCACCTTGAATCAATAATTTATTCATGAGCTCTCATTCAATGTAAATATGGGCGGGTCAAACCGCCGACGCGTCGCAAAAGGTGTCAATTCTGCGCTAAATCAGGAAAGAGCGCATCCAACTGACAGGCGCGCACAATCTCAGCAAAGGCCAAAGGCGCATGGAGCACATGCAGCACCCCACGCCGTTGCAAGTCCATAACTAAAGCAACCGTCGAACTATCGCATAGATTCAAGCGGCTTAAATCAATGTGTTTGGGGACTTCTTTTTGGAGTAAGGCATTAATTTGTAACAACCCCTGACTCATCGTCGCCAAGGTGAAATCGCCTTCAAGCATCAATGTCGAGCTTAAATCATCAACGTAGCAACACGGCTTGTTCATCCCAAAACGTCCTCATTCTTGAGCTTGTCTTTCCGGCATTCGGACAACACAGTTTCAAAACAGCTTATTAAGCCATTAAACCCATTGGCAAATACTACCCTATCAGTGCAGCCCGGTCTAAAGACCCGCAGACAATACTGACTTGCCGATTCAGTGATTTATCTTCTGATTTTGTTTGCTCGCCATAAAAAAAGCCCCCAAAGGGGGCTATGGCGCAAAGGAGTTCAATTACACTGTTTTGACTTCATTAACATCCACCATAAGGCGCAGTTCTTTACCCGGTTTGAAATGGGGTACATGCCGACCGGGTAACGTCACCTGCTCACCCGTCTTGGGGTTACGCCCTTGACGCGGCTTGCGAAAATGCAGAGTAAAGCTACCAAAACCGCGTACCTCAACGCGCTCCCCCGTTGCCAAAGCATCACTCATCAGCTCAAGAATCGTCTTGACCGCGAGTTCAACATCCCGTGCAGGCAAATGTTCTTGCTTTTGTGCAAGGAGCTCAATCAATTCAGACTTAGTCATATTCTGCAATCTTAAGAATGATAAAGAAGATCATGTGCCCCATCGTTTGATAGAGCGCATGTTCATCCCGCAAAGTTGATGCTTCGTGGCGCAAAGACAGCGATTACTCGCTACGACCCATTTGCTCCTTGAGCAAATCACCCAAAGTCGGGGTAGAAGCCGTGCTGGAGCGCGTGTATTCGCTCATCACTTCGGCCTCTTCCTGGCTATCTTTGGCCTTAATGGACAAAGAAATCGCACGGCTCTTACGGTCTACGCCTACAAACTTGGCTTCAACTTCATCGCCAACTTTCAAGAAGTTACGCGCATCTTCGACACGGTCACGCGAGATATCCGAAGCGCGCAGATAACCTTCAACACTGTCCGCCAACTGAATGGTCGCGCCCTTGGCATCCACATCCAGAACCGTACCGGTCACAATACTGCCCTTCGGATGATCGGCCACAAAGGTGGTGAACGGGTCATGATCCATTTGCTTGAGACCCAAGGAGATGCGCTCACGCTCAGAATCAATCGCGATGATGACGGCTTCGACTTCGTCACCTTTCTTGAAGCGGCGCACGGCTTCTTCGCCCGGCTCGTTCCAGGAGATGTCTGACAAGTGAATCAAACCATCAATGCCGCCTTCTAGGCCAACAAATACGCCGAAGTCAGTGATGGATTTCACTTGACCCACCACGCGCTCACCCTTCTGATGGGTTGATGCGTATTCATCCCAAGGATTGGGCTTGCACTGCTTCATCCCTAGGGAGATACGGCGACGTTCTTCATCGACATCCAGCAACATGACTTCAACTTCGTCACCCAAAGCCACCATCTTGCCCGGGTTAACGTTCTTATTCGTCCAATCCATTTCAGAAACGTGGACCAAACCTTCAATACCGTCTTCGATTTCAACAAAGCAACCGTAATCGGTGATATTGCTGACCTTACCGAATACACGAGTACCGACCGGCTTGCGACGCACCAAATCCGACCAAGGATCCGAACCGGTTTGCTTCAAGCCTAGGGATACGCGATTACGCTCACGATCGAATTTGAGCACGCGAACTTCGATTTCGTCGTTGATATTCACCACTTCTGATGGATGCTTGACACGTTTCCATGCCATATCGGTAATGTGCAACAGACCGTCGATGCCACCCAAATCAATGAACGCGCCATAATCGGTCAAATTCTTCACAAAGCCCTTCACCATTTGACCTTCTTCCAAGCCATCCAGTAAGGCTTCACGCTCTGCGCTGTACTCTTGCTCAACCACGGCCTTGCGCGATACCACCACGTTATTGCGCTTTTGATCCAGCTTAATCAGCTTGACTTCAATATCCTTGCCTTCAATGAAGGAGGTGTCGCGTACGGGGCGCACATCGACCAAGGAGCCTGGCAGGAAGGCGCGAATTTCACCGATATCCACGGTAAAGCCGCCTTTAACCTTGCCACTGACATGACCCACAATAATGGCATTGTCCGCAAAGGCCTTTTCGAGCTTAATCCAAGCTTGAGCCTTCTTGGCTTTTTCGCGTGAAAGACGGGTTTCACCAAAACCATCTTCGAGGGCATCAATCGCAACCTCGATAATGTCGCCGACTTGAACGAGTAAATCGCCATTGTCTTCGCGGAATTGTTCGGTAGGAATCGAACCTTCCGTCTTCAGACCGACGTTAACGACGACAAAATCAGAGCCAACAGAGACAACCGTTCCTTGAACGATGGAGCCTGTTTGCATTTGGGTGGATTTGAGGCTTTCCTCAAAGAGTTCGGCAAAACTTTCAATCATAATGGGTTAAGGGATTCCAGGGTTTCGCCTATGTGAGCATCCTTGTGCATAGGGTCAAATAAAAAAACCCGCGCACCTACCTGTGCGCGGGGCCGTGAGATGGGTCAAGGAAGAATCATCGCCCGATAAGGGCAAGGCATTCAGCCAGAACTTGCTCCACTGTCAAAAAACTTGAATCAATCACATGCGCGTCATCGGCAGCTTTGAGTGGGGCAACCGCTCGCTGCATATCCCGCTTATCGCGAGATTGGATGTCATCAACAATCTGTGGGAGATTAGCATCAACTCCCTTTTCATTCAACTGCTTATAACGTCTCGCACCCCGCACTTCGGCACTAGCATCGAGATAAATTTTCACAAAGGCTTCAGGAAAAACCACCGTGCCCATATCTCGACCATCGGCAACCAGTCCGGGTGCAGTCGCAAAACGGCGTTGAAAGCCCAGCAAAGCCTCACGCACAGGGGGATGGGCTGCAACAATTGAAGCGGCTTCACCGGCCTGTTCGCTGCGTATGAGCAAGCTCACATCTTCACCATCGAGCAGTACACGGGTCTCGTCATCACCCACGAAGCTTACATTTAAGTGAGCCGCAATTTCAGCTACAGCTTGCGCATCGCTCAAATCCACGCCACGACGCTGCGCAGCTAAAGCGGAAATGCGATACAGCGCACCGGAATCCAGAAAGTGCCAACCCAACTGCTTGGCCAACAAGCGCGCAATCGTGCCTTTGCCTGAACCACTTGGGCCGTCAATCGTTACTACTGGCACGCTCATGTTGCACCGCCTATCGCTTGAATGCTCAAGCCCGCACTTTGCGCCAACTCGACAAAGCCTGGGAATGATGTGTTCACGTTCTCGCAATCGTTAATCGTAATTGCACCCGTGGCACGCAACGCCGCGATAGCGAACGACATACCAATCCGGTGATCGCCATGCGTGGTCACCGTGCCGCCGTGAAATGCACCGCCACGAATCACCATGCCATCGGGCGTGGGTTGAGCCTCCACACCCAGCGCCAGCAGGCCGTCGGCCATGACTTGAATGCGATCCGACTCTTTCACGCGTAATTCTTCTGCGCCGGTCAACACGGTGATTCCCTGCGCACAAGCCGCTGCAATAAAAAGGGCTGGAAATTCATCAATCGCAAGGGGCACTAAGCGCTCTGGAATGACAATGCCTTTAAGTTCCGCGCCACGCACCCGCAAATCCGCGACCGGTTCACCGCCTACGCTACGTTCATTCAAAACCTCAATATTCGCGCCCATCAAGCGCAAAATCTCAATCACGCCCGTGCGCGTCGGGTTAATGCCCACATGCTCCAGCACTAAATCCGAGCCCGGCGCAATGCTTGCCGCGACCAGGAAAAAGGCCGCAGACGAAATATCCGCAGGCACATCAATCGCCGTCGCCGTGAGCGTACCGCCGCCCGTCAAACACACCGTGCTCACGCCGTCCGCACCCGCCACACGGCGCACCTCATAGCCAAAGCCCTGCAACATACGCTCGGTATGGTCACGCGTCGGCGCAGGTTCGGTGACGCAGGTTTCACCCTCCGCATACAAGCCCGCCAGCAACACGCAGGATTTGACCTGCGCACTTGCCATCGGCATCACATACTTGATTCCCTTAAGCCGACTACCGCCATGCACACGCAAGGGCGGACGACCGCCTTCTTGGGTATCAATTTGCGCGCCCATCAAGGCTAAAGGCTCCGTGACACGACGCATCGGACGGCGTGATAAGGACGCATCGCCCTCCATTACCGCCGCAAAATCCTGCCCGGCGATAATGCCCGACATGAGGCGCATCGAGGTTCCAGAATTGCCAAGCCACAAAGGGCTATCCGGCTGCTTTAGGCCATGCAAACCCACGCCGTGAACACGCACACGCCCAACGCCAAGTTTTTCAGGGTCTTCGATTTTGACCCCCATGCGGCGAAAACAACGCAGCGTATTCAGGCTGTCCTCACCCTCCAAAAACCCCGACACCTCGGTCACCCCCGTGGCCAAAGCACCCAGCATAATGGAGCGATGCGAAATGGACTTGTCGCCGGGCACGCGCATACGCCCTGTTAAAACACCGCCAGGTTGAACGACGAATTGAAGATTAGAGTTCATAGTCAAGCCTTTTAGATACTTAAAATACGATTTAGCCACAGAGGACACAGAGCGCACAGAGAAAGAAGTCTGGAGAAAGTATGCGTGAGAGGGGATGAGCCAAGGTGGTCCAGGAGCGCCTCAGCCCCATGACTT
>JBFXGB010000077.1:0-9394 GCA_050178405.1 Halothiobacillaceae bacterium | reverse complement strand
GAGCAGAGAGTTCAAACTGAGCAATGGGCATGCCTTTACTGAGTTTATCGCCGAGTTTAACCAGCCACTCGACCAAAACACCCGCCTTGGGCGCGGGGATTTCCATGGTGGCTTTGTCGGTCTCCAACGTAAGCAAAGATTGGTCTTTCTCAATCGTATCGCCCACTTGGGCGAGGATTTCAATCACTGGAATTTGGTCAAAATTGCCGACATCGGGCAGCAGAATGGTTTCAAGCAATGCCATAAACGTGCTCCCTTAAATCAAGATTTCGCGCAAATCGCGCAATAATTGGCTCAAACGTGTGGTGAAACGCACGCCTTGTGCGCCGTCGATCACACGATGATCGTATGACACCGAGAACGGCATCATCAAGCGAGGCATAAATTGCGCGCCATCCCACACAGGCATCATTTTGGCTTTGGACAGTCCCAAAATCGCCACTTCGGGCGCGTTCACAATCGGGGTGAATTGCGTGCCGCCAATGCCGCCTAAGCTGGAGATGCTGAACGTGCCGCCGGACATGTCGGTGGGCGAGAGTTTGCCTTCACGCGCGCGCTGGCTGATTTCGGCCAATTCGCGTGCCAGATCGAACAGGCCTTTTTGATCCACATCACGCACCACCGGAACGACTAAGCCGTTCGGGGTATCGACCGCCACGCCAAGGTTGAAGTATTTTTTCAGCACAATGGCGTTGCCATCGGCATCCATTGAGGCATTAAAGTGCGGGAATTCTTTGAGCGCCTGCACTACGGCTTTCATCACAAAAGGTAGCGGGGTCATTTTGACCCCGGCTTTTTCGGCGCGAGTTTTGAGGCTAGCGCGGAAGTCTTCTAGCTCGGTAATGTCGGCTTCATCAAATTGGGTGACGTGCGGGATATTCAGCCAGCAGGCGGTGAGATGTTTGCCGGATATTTTCTTGATGCGCGAAAGCTCCACGCGCTCAATCTCACCAAACTGGGTGAAGTCGATGACTGGAACGGGCGGGATGCCTGAACCGGTGCTTGCAGTGGCGGCGGCGTGCGGCGCAGGCTTGTTGCCTTGCATGACGGCCTTAACGTAAGTTTCAACGTCCGTGGTTTGGATACGGCCTTTGGGTCCTGTGCCCACAACGTGTTGCAGCTCAACGCCCAACTGACGTGCATAGGCACGCACCGAGGGCGAGGCGTGATATTGCGCGCCTAGGCTTGGGGCGTTGATGGGTTTTTCTTCGGAGCTTGGTTTTGTTCCCTCCCCCCCGGTGGGTGAGGGTAGGGGAGAGGGGGGGGCAACCTTGACGGGGGCGGCTTCGTTGGAAGGCTCGCGCCCCCTCTCCCCCGACCCCTCCCCCGCGAGGGGGGAGGGGGGAGTAACCGCTTCAGCAGCGGTTTCAATATCGCAAATCCAGTCGCCCTGATTGATTTTTTGCTCCAGTTTGACTTGGATATTGCGCACCACGCCCGCAAACGGGGCGGGGATTTCCATGGTGGCCTTGTCGGACTCTAGGGTCAGAATCGACTGATCTTTTTCAACCTTGTCGCCTTCGTTTACCAGAATTTCAATCACCGGAATATTTTTGTGATTGCCAATGTCTGGCAGGATAAATTTTTGCATACCCATGAATTTTGCGCCTCGTTATGTTGGTAAAACGGTGGTTTTAAAATCTGTTGTTAGAGCATGTTGATAAACTTTTTCGCCTTTGTAGCCCGGATGAAGCGTAGCGAGAATCCGGGAGCAACCTTGCCACGGGTCAAGCCTGCCCCGGGTTGACACCCGGGCTACGAGAGCATTTTGCGTCGCAATGCGGCCTATCAAGTGAAATTGTAAACAGGTTCTTAAACGGTCATTGGGTTGGGTTTGTCGGCATCCAAGCTGTATTTTTTGATGGCTTCGGTCACCTTGTTTGCGGGCAGCGTGCCTTCATCGGCCAGTGCTTTGAGCGTGGTGATGACGATATTCCAGCGGTCCACTTCAAAGAAACGGCGCAGGGCTTCGCGGGTGTCTGAACGCCCGAAGCCGTCCGTGCCCAAGGTGACGTAGCGCTTGCCGGGTAGGTAGGCGCGCACCTGCTCAGGTACGGCGCGCACATAGTCGGTGGCGGCAATAATCGGTCCTGTGGTGGCGCTCAGGGTTTGGGTGACATACGGCACACGCGCGGCGGCTTCGGGGTGGCGTGTGTTCCAACGCTCGCAATCCACGCCTTCACGATGCAGCAGGTTGAAGCTCGTGGCTGACCATACATCGACGCTGACCTTCCATTCGGCCTCTAACATGGCGGCGGCGGCAATCACTTCGCGCAGGATGGTGCCGGAGCCCATGAGTTGGGCGCGTGCTTTATGCGTGCTTGTGCTCTTTGTAAAGCTGTACAAGCCTTTAAGAATGCCGTCTTCCGCGCCTTCTGGCATGGCGGGGTGCGCGTAGTTTTCGTTCATGGCGGTGACGTAGTAGAACACATGCTCATGCGCTTCGAACATGCGCTTAAGACCATCATGCACAATCACGGCAAACTCATAGGCAAAGGTTGGATCATAGGTGATGCAGTTTGGAATTTGTCCAAACGCCAAAAGGTTGTGACCGTCTTGGTGCTGCAAACCCTCGCCTGCAAGGGTGGTGCGCCCAGCGGTTGCGCCTATCAAAAAGCCGCGTGCTTGAATATCGCCCGCCGCCCAAGCCAAGTCGCCGATACGCTGGTAGCCAAACATGGAGTAGTAGATGTAAAACGGCACCATAGCGACGTTGTGGTTGGCATAGGCGGTGGCAGCGGCAATCCAGCTTGCCATTGAGCCGGCTTCGTTAATGCCTTCTTGCAGCACTTGGCCGTTGCTGGATTGTTTGTACCACATGACTTGATCGGCATCGATCGGCTCGTAAAGTTGCCCCGCAGGATCGTAAATCCCCACTTGGCGGAACAAGCCTTCCAAACCAAAGGTGCGCGCTTCGTCCGGAATAATCGGCACCACGCGCTTGCCGATGGCTTTGTCGCGCAACAGCAAAGCAAGCAGGCGTCCAAACACCATGGTGGTGGACATTTCACGATCGCCGGTGGATTGGAGCAAGGTTTCAAAGGTGCTTAAAGGCGGAATTGACAGGGCAGGCGCATGATCGCGGCGGCTAGGCAGGTAGCCACCAAGGTCTTTGCGACGTGCCTGCATGTACTGCATGACTTCGCTGTCATCCGATGGGCGATAGAAGGGAGTGTTTTTTTCCAGTTGCTCATCGGAAATCGGCACGCTGAAACGGTCGCGGAAATACTTTAAGCCATCCAAATCGAGTTTTTTCTGCGAATGCACCGCCATGGAGGCTTCGCCATACGGCCCCATGCCGTAACCTTTGACGGTTTTGGCGAGGATGACGGTGGGCTTGCCTTGGCTTTCTGTGGCTTTTTTGTAAGCCGCATAGAGTTTGCGCGGGCTGTGACCGCCTCGCGTGAGGCCAAAAATCTCATCGTCGGTCATGTCTTCGACGAGTTTGAGCGTTTCGGGGTATTTACCGAAGAAGTTGGCGCGGACATGCGCACCATCCTTGCCACAGAAGGCTTGGTATTCACCATCCACGGTTTCCATCATCAGCTGAATCAGCTTGCCGGAGGTGTCACGCGCAAGGAGTTCATCCCAATCCGAACCCCAAATGACTTTGTAAACATTCCAACCCACACCGCGAAAATGGGATTCGAGTTCTTGAATGATTTTGCCATTGCCGCGTACCGGGCCGTCTAGGCGCTGCAAGTTGCAGTTGACGACAAATACTAGATTGTCGAGCTTTTCGCGCACCGCCAAGCCTATCGCGCCGAGGGATTCAGGTTCGTCCATTTCGCCGTCGCCAAGAAAACCCCACACTTTGCGGCTGTTGGCCGGAGCAAGTCCGCGTGCTTCCATGTATTTCATAAAGCGCGCTTGGTAGATTGCCATCAAGGGACCCAAGCCCATGGAGACGGTAGGAAATTGCCAGAAGTCGCGCATGGTCCACGGGTGTGGATAAGAGGAAATGCCCTTGCCATCGACTTCTTGGCGGAAATTCAGCAGATGATCTTCATCCAAGCGGCCTTCGAGGAAGGCGCGGGCGTACATGCCGGGGGCGACGTGACCTTGAAAAAACACCATATCCGCGCCTTCGGGGTGGTCGGGGCCTTTGAAGAAATGGTTGTAACCGACTTCGTACAAGGTGGATGAGGAGGCGTAGCTACCAATATGCCCACCGATGCCGTCGTGGGCTTTGTTGGCTTTGACCACCATCGCCATGGCGTTCCAACGAATGAGGGCGCGCAGGCGCTGCTCAAGGCGCAAATCGCCCGGATAAACAGGCTGGTCTTCTTTGGGGATGGTGTTGATGTAGGGTGTGTTGGCGCTATACGGCGTGTCGATGCCGTGTTTGCGTGCCGCTTCAATCAGCGAGGCAATCAGGTGTTGGGCTTTTTCACTGCCTTCAAATTCGATGACTGCTGCCAGCGCGTCCAGCCATTCTTGTGATTCTTGCGGGTCCATATCCTGAAAATTCGTGGTCATGCGGCAAACACTCCAATTACATCTCAAAGGCTAAAAAGGTTAAGCCAGAAGGTTTATGCAAGCTGTTTGCCATCACGCTCTGGGCTAATTTTCGGATTATGCGGCAAGGTGGCGCGTTTTCCTATCCGGGACAGCGAGCCTGTTTTGCATTTTTAAGTCGCCACTTGTCTTTGTCGTGAACTGGTAGTATCAATGTCACATGGCTTTCATAAACGACTTCGCCCAATTTTTGGGCATGACGAGGAGATGATGATGAGACTTCCACTGCAAATTACCTTTAGGGATATTCCGCCGTCTGAAGCCATTGAAACGGCCATCCGTGACAAGGCGATGAAGTTGGAGCGATATTTTGATCGAATCACATCCATGCGCGTGACGGTTTCGGCGCCGCACAAGAGCCAAAGTAAAGGTAAGTTGTACGACATTAATATCGACATTACCGTGCCGGGGCAGGAAATTGTCGTCAGCCATGATAAACATGATGAGCATTCGCACGAGGACTTATATGTGTCATTGCGTGATGCGTTTGCCGCAGCACAGCGTCAGCTCGAAACCTATGTCGGCAAAATGCGCGGCGAAGTGAAAACTCATGATGTACCTGCTCACGGTCGCGTGGTTGAAGTGACCCCAGACTCGGGCACGATTTTGACCTCGGATGGCCGTGAAATTTATTTTCACCGCAACAGTGTGTTGAATGCAGAGTTTGATGATTTGCCGCAAGGCGCAGAAGTGCGGTTTGATGAAGTCGAAGGCGATAAAGGCCCCAAAGCGAGTTCTGTGCAGCTGATAGGTAAACATCACATCGTGGGGTGAAGCTCGTGTTCTAGGTCTTTGCTGATAGTTGACGCGCACCAAAAGGGAGTTATTGAACTCCCTTTTTTTACGCGCGTAACCAACCTGCGGCGGACTGCAGCGTGAGCTACACTCGATCCGTCGTTTCGAGTCGCAATCATAATGGAGGTGCAATATGCACAGGCTTTTAGTGGTGGGTTCGGTGGCTTTGGCTTTATGTGGCGTAGGGTTTAGCCCGCTCGCATGTGCGGCAGAGGGCTCGCAACGCCCAATCATGCAAATCGAGAATAAAGAAGGCATCAAGGCTGTTTACGACGCGCGCAAGGATGAATGGCAGGCGGGTATTGGTAAATCGCTGTACTACGTGCGTGGCTTAATCGAAGCCTACAAAAAGCAGGGTGTCGAACCTTCTAAGCTGGATATTCATATCGTGCTGCACGGGCCAACAGCGTATTGGGCGCTGAAAGACGAGGCATTCCAAACCACGCAGAGTGATCCGTTTGCAGTGAATACCAACGCTAAAATCATCCACGACTTGAATGCGCTCGGAGTCAAAGTCGAGGTCTGCAACGTCACTTTGCGCAGCTACGGCTGGACGCATGACATGCTTCTGCCCGAGGTGAAAATCGTGTTTGATGCCTACACGCGCATGATCGAACTGCAACAAGAGGGTTATGCCTACATCATTTTCTGATCTTGCATGGTCACATCGACTGCATGCGGCTCCTTCTTGGTCGAAGATTAGGCAATACCTATGTTTAGGGTTCATTGGTCATCCACGCGAAGGCGGCATGAAGCGCCTTGATGATTTGTCGCGCCTCATAACCACAATCAAAGCGTCCCGTTTTCAATGACCAAACCCGCGTCTGTCTCCATTTAAAAATCAGCGGCGTTATTGCTTGCCGCAATCAAGCCTAATGACAAGGCATGCGTCGCAATCGTCCGATCAAAACTACTTTTGCGTGCGGCAAATTGCTGTTAAGAAGCCTGTTTACTTTGGCTTTGTCAGCTCCGCGAGAGCCATGACCATGGCGTTAAAGCCGTTTTTCCATTTCATCATGAGTTCGTCGCCGCCTTTTTTTTCTTTGCGCGCTTGACGCGACTTTTCTAGCTTGCGTTCAAGCTCAATGATCGTTGATTCAATGCGATCAAGCAGGCGTGCTCGATCTTTTTGTTCGTCGAAGCTGGCAAAATCGTAATCCACGATGTCCTCGCGTATGGCTCCCTTGAAAAGTAGATGAGCTTCCACCTGCATGTATTTTTGCACCAGCGCAAAACGCCCTTCTTTCTCCAGTCGGCGCACGCTCACATGCAGCTTGGCATTACTCAATACCTCAAGGGGGCGAAATACGGAGGCACGCTGTACCAAGTCATGATCCTCGGCCAGTTTGAGCGATTCATCGAAGCCGCCCACACGGCGAAAGAGGCGACGCGAGATAAAGATGCAAAAACCGGCGGCGCGTGGACTCAAGGATTGGTACAACTTAACCGTTAGATTGGCAAGACGAAACAGAATCTGGTCAAGCTTAAGCTCGGAGTCGGGCAAAAACTCGCAGGTGGCTAAATCAATGAAGCTTTCATCAATCTCAGCAAGTGCCTGTTGCAGAAAGTCGGGCGGTAGACGCACGTCGGCATCAAAGAAGAACAGGAATTCGCCACGTGCCTCGTCTGCGCCATTATTGCGACCCACCGCCGGCATACCGCCTTGGACGACGCGCGCGCCAAAGGCTTGGGCAATCTCTCGGGTGCGATCGGTCGAGTTGGCATCCGCCACAATGATTTCAAAGTCGCGAAAAGTCTGCGCATTGAGTGAGTCGAGCAGCGTGGGTAAATAGGCTTCTTCGTTGAGCGTCGGAATGACGATGCTGATTTGGGGGGTGCTGGCGGGTGCAGTGTTCATTTTTATGCGCGCAACCTGTCACTAAAAAGGTGCGTTGGTGGCGGCGTCCGTGTGCATGGGCGCAGCATTCAACCCTTGCTGCACCAAGCCGCCTAGGGCTTGATTCAAATCTCTAATAAACGCCCGCAGGGTGAGATTTTGCAGTGCCAGGGTTTGATCCATTTGTGCCATGGCATCGTCGGCATCGTCTTCGAGTGTATCGGTGAGGGTGTCGGTGGGGCGTAGGTTGCGTAGCACGCCTTTGGCATCGAGCACAAAGCTCATGCGCTCGCGCCAGATGAGACCCAAGCGGGTGACCTGTTTGCCGGAGGCAAGGTGGCTTTTGACTTCTTCGCACGTCAGGTCGTGTTTGCGCAGGGTGGCGCTGCCGCCTTCATCATCTTGCGCGGTCAGCTCACAGGTTTGGTCGAATTCGAAGCCTTCGGGCAGGGTGCGGGTTTCTAACCATTGGGTCATAAGGCTCGCCCAGTCGCTGTTGGTTTTCCAGCGGGTGACGGGCAAGCTGCCTGTGGCTTCGCGCACGGCGCTCATGAGGGCTTCGGCGTTTTTATCTGAGGCGGAATCGACGATGACCCACTGGCTTTGGCTGTCGATGCTGGCAAATAGGCGATTGCGGCGTGGAATGAGGCGCGGCAGTAGGGCGTGTTCGATGCCTTCGCGCAGTTCTTTCTTTTCTTTGGAGCCGGGGGCGTGACCGGTTTGTTGTTCCAGTTCGCGCATTTTGTCGGCGAGTTGGTCGCGCACGTAGCCGCCGGGTAGTTTTTTTTCTTCTTGTACAAAGCGTAGCGTCCACACGTCTTCGCTCGCGTGAACAAAGGCGTGTGCCTTGTGACCGAGCACGGGTTCAAAGCCGTGGCTTGCAAGTTCGAGCGTGCCGCAGGGGCGGAATGGCTTGGCGGCGAGTGCTGTTTCTAGGGTGTCTAAATCAAAAGGCAGGGCGGCATTGAGTGGAAATAGAATTAAGGAGCGGAACCACATGATGTTTAGGTGTCGTAATTAAAAATAGGGCGGCGATTATCGGTGTCGGCGGCGGACGGTGCAAATGGGGTTTGAAATTTTTAGCCACAGAGAACACAGAGGTCACAGAGATAGGATTTACGCAAAACACGATGTTCACTGAATCATTTGTGTGTGGGAGGCGCTCTTGAGCGGCGAAATTTTGGGGGTTGTCGCCCGTCAAGACGGCCTCCCACAAGGGTTTGCGGAGTGATCCAACGGCGCGTTTTGAATGCGGTGAGGTGGTTTTGCGTAAGTCCTAATCTCTGTGCCCTCTGTGTTCTCTGTGGCTAAATTAAGATTTTTTAGCACTATACTAAAACCCCATTTTCCCAGCCGTGAGTCATGCCCCATGAGTACTACCGTTCACACTACCCGCCTTGTGGATTATCAGCCGCCGGCTTGGCGTATTCCGACGATTGAGTTGAGTTTTGAGTTGGATCTTGATACGACCGAGGTTCATGCTCTCATGCGTTGCGAGCGGGCGGGTGAGGCGGCGCAAGATTTGCGGTTGCAGGGCGAGTGCTTGGAGCTGTTGCGGATTGCCATTGACGATGTGCCGCTGGAATCAAGCGAGTACACGCTGCACGACACAGGCTTGACTATTCACCAGCCGCCTGCACGTTTTAGCTTGAGCATGAGCACGCGCATTCAGCCCATCAGTAACACCACGGGCATGGGGCTGTATCTGTCCAAGGGGATTTTGGTCACGCAATGCGAGTCGGAGGGCTTCCGCCGCATGATGTATAGCCTTGATCGTCCGGATGTGTTGTCGGTGTACACCACGCATTTAATTGCGGATAAGGCGCGGTATCCGGTGCTGCTCTCCAACGGTAATTTTGTGAGTGAAAAAGCGCTGGATGATGGGCGTACTCAGGCCTCTTGGCATGACCCTTTCCCTAAGCCGACGTATTTATTTGCACTGGTGGCGGGTGAGTTGGGTGTAGTGCGTGAAGCGTTCACGACGATGAGCGGCAAGCCGGTCACTTTGGAGGTTTACGCCGAGCCGCGCAATGTGGATAAGCTCGCCCACGCCATGCAGTCGATTCATAAAGCCATGCGCTGGGACGAGGACACCTACGGGCGCGAGTACGATTTGGAGCGTTTCATGGTCGTGGCGGTGGAGGATTTCAACGCCGGAGCGATGGAAAACAAGGGGCTGAACATTTTTAACGCAAGCTATGTGTTGGCGCGTCCGGAAGTGGCCACGGATGCGGACTATGAAGG
>JBFXGB010000076.1:0-9760 GCA_050178405.1 Halothiobacillaceae bacterium | reverse complement strand
CGATTAAAAGGCGAGAGATTAGATGAGAATTTTGCTAAAACGTATTCACACATTGACCTAGATTTGAGCAGGATTGATGGTGTGAGAGCCAAAAAAAAGAGCCATGACGAATCATGGCTCTAACTTGAAATAATGCGTTTAAATAGACATCGCGATAGACGATGTTAAGGGGCGGTTTTTAACCCGCCTGAAGCTAGAAGCGATTAACGCTTGCCGTAAACCATTTCAGCACGGCGCTCTTGGCTATAGCAGCTCTCAGAAGCGTCGCTGCAGCTTGGTTTTTCTTCACCGTAGCTGACGATGGAGATTTGTGCACTGTTGGTGCCTTGCAGAATCAGTGCATCACGCACGGCCATGGCACGTTTTTCGCCGAGGGCAATGTTGTATTCAGCACTGCCGCGCGGGTCTGTGTAACCTTCAATGGTCACTTGACGTTGCGCATTAGCACCAAGGAAGGTGGCGTTTTCGGTGATGACAGGGCGGTATTGTTGGCTTACGACATAACTGTCGTAGTCAAAGTATACGGTGGAGTTGATTTGCGAAGGCTTGCCCGCGTAGAGCTTGCTTTCGTCATAATCTGAACCGCCGATGCCAGACGTTCCGGCTCCTACGCCGGCACCAGCACCCGCGCTGCTACCGACTTCTGGGGTGTCACTACAGGCGGCAAGACCGAGCATGGCAAGGATAAGGGCTGAGGTTTTGAGCATACGCATGGTTTGAGTCCTTGAACTAAAATTAAAAAAACGTGCAACAACATTGAATGTGAAGCAGTTGACTGGTGATTTTATAGGAGTATCGGTATTTTTGTGAATGCCGATGTGGTTTTTCTAGCATTTTTCGCGCCTGTTTTTATGTTTTGTTGCGAATTTATCAGCTTTGCGGGCAGATAAATCAGTGTTCATGCGAGAATGCGCGCTTGTGGTTTGTTGTAGGCGGTTTGTTTTGGGTGATGGTTTCTAAGTAATGAATGCTAAAAATCAAGTGTCTGCAAAGCAGTTCGATACAGAGAGCCATCGTGCGGCGGTATTGACGCTGCATGTCGGACGTTTTTTGCGTGAGTCGGTGTTGTATGTCGCGACGCTACTTGGTGTGTATTTGCTGTTTGTGCTTTTGTCGTTTGATGTGCGTGATCCGGGGTGGTCGCAGGCAAGTAATGCCAAGCAAATTTATAATGTCGGCGGCCTGCCGGGGGCGTGGATTGCCGATATTCTGATGTATTTAAGCGGCTATGCTGCGTATGTCGTGCCGTTTGGCGTATTGGTGACGGGGTGGTTGGTACGCGGTGGAATGGGGCGCACCCGCTTGTTTTCTAAAACTTGGCTTGCTTTGCGTTTAATAGGTTTGGTGTTGGCTTGGCTTGCTTTGGCGGCCTTGTTTTTTTTACACGCCAAAATTGGGCAAGAGTCGTTGAGTATGGGCGGGGGCGGCGTGTTGGGGCAGGTGGTGGCCTTGTCCATGACTCCGTGGTTGGGGCTTGCCGGCGCGACGCTTTTATTTCTGGCTACTGCTGTATTGGGTCTGACCTTATTTAGTGGGTTTTCATGGTTGGGTTTGTTTGATGTGATTGGTGGCCGCCTCTTAGCCTTGTTGTCTTGGATGGGCGGGCGGCGCGGTGAAGATGTAGTGCAGACTGAAGACGCTGACCATGCGCAAAGTGCTCGTTTCGATGCTGATTTTGTTGATGCCAATGATGCCTACGCGCCTTTGAATCGTTATGACGATGCTCCGCCTTGGGAGGCTAACCGTGCTGCGTCCGATGATTCTCATATTGAATTGGATGAGCCGTTTGACATTGAGCCGCAAAAGCCAGCGCCCGCTGTGACTCGTGTCCAACCTGTTGTGCAGGCTCCGCCCCAGCCTGCTCCTGTTGCGCCGCGCCCCTCCCTTCGACCGGCACGAAGCCTTGAACCCCTGCCTGGACGAAAAGCTGTGCCGCGTTTGCCAGATATTTCATTGCTCGATCCGCCGCGTGTGCGTGTGGGCGGCTATTCCGCTGAAACTTTGCACAGTATGTCGCGCCTGATTGAAGAGCGTTTGCAAGAGTACGGTGTGCAGGCGCGGGTGGTGGTGGCGCAGCCGGGGCCGGTCATCACGCGCTTTGAATTGGAGTTGGCTCCTGGGGTTAAGGTCAGCCAGATTACCAATTTGGCTAAGGATTTGGCGCGTAGTCTCGCGATGATTAGCGTTCGTGTGGTGGAGGTTATTCCAGGTAAATCAACGGTTGGGCTTGAGGTTCCTAATGTTCAACGTGAAGTTATAGCCTTCTCGGAAATGATTGGCTCGAAGATTTATCAGGAGGCCACTTCGCCTGTGACGTTGGTGTTAGGCAAGGACATTGCTGGACAACCCGTGGTGGCTGATTTGGCGCGGATGCCGCATTTATTGGTAGCAGGAACGACCGGTTCGGGTAAGTCGGTAGGCGTGAATGCGATGTTGATGTCGATGCTGTTTAAGGCTTCGGCGGATGATGTGCGTTTGATTTTGATTGACCCGAAAATGCTGGAGTTGTCGATTTACGAGGGTATTCCGCACCTGCTAGCGCCCGTAGTCACGGATATGAAAGAGGCTGCCAATGCGCTGCGTTGGGCGGTGGGCGAGATGGAGCGGCGTTATAAGTTGATGTCCGCCTTGGGGGTGCGCAATCTCGCGGGAATGAACAAAAAGGTGCGTGATGCGCGTGAAGCGGGCGAGCCGTTGCGTGACCCGCTCTACAATCATGCCGAAGCACTCGACCCGGATTTAGCTGCGCCTGAGTTGGAACCCTTGCCGTATATCGTGATTGTGGTGGACGAGTTTGCCGACATGATTATGGTGGTGGGCAAAAAGGTTGAAGAACTGATTGCACGCATTGCGCAAAAAGCGCGTGCCGCAGGGATACATCTGATTGTGGCCACGCAGCGGCCTTCGGTGGATGTGATTACTGGGCTGATTAAGGCCAATATTCCCACGCGGATTGCGTTTCAGGTGTCGAGCAAAATTGATTCGCGCACAATTTTGGATCAGATGGGGGCAGAAGCCTTGCTTGGGCATGGCGATATGCTGTATCTCGCGCCGGGCACGGGTTTGCCGGTGCGCGTGCATGGTGCGTTTGTGTCCGATCAGGAAGTGCATAACGTGGTGGAAATGCTTAAAGCCTCCGGTGAGCCGCGTTATATCGAAGGCTTGTTGGAAGAGCAGTCCGTGACTTTGCCGGGCGAAAAACCGGCGGCCGGTGAGGGCGGTGGCGAGGCGGATGCGTTGTATGATCAGGCGGTGGCCGTGGTGTTGGAGTCGCGTAAGGCTTCGATTTCTTATGTGCAACGGCGGCTGAAAATTGGTTACAACCGCTCGGCGCGCTTGTTGGAAGATATGGAAGCGGCGGGGGTGGTGAGTGCACTGCAAGCCAATGGTCAGCGTGAAGTGCTGGCACCGGATGCGCGTAGGGATTAAAGCTGTTTTGAACTTCATTCGATGCTGCGCACCCAAGGGAGCATCTAAAAACCTGAATATCGTCTTTGCGAGCATAGCGAAGCAATCTATAACTCATTGTTTTATAGAGTTTTTTTGGATTGCCACGTCGCTTCACTCCTCGCAAAGACGGTTTTTAGAAGCACCACAAGTTCTTAGTCTTTTTTATGGATACTGACAAATGCGTTTTTTGAAATTTTTGAGCCTGCTGGCCGTGTTGATTACTTTTCCCTTGAGTGCCCACGCTGGAAAGGGTTTGGATGGCTTGGATAGTTTTCTAAAGACCATGAAAACGCTGCAAGGGCAGTTTGTGCAGACCCAGTTCAATGTGGATCGGCGGGAAACGCAACGGGCGAGCGGATCCTTGGAGCTTTCGCGCCCGGGTAAATTTCGCTGGGTGTATGCCAATCCTTATCACCAAGAACTGATTGCGGATGGTGATTCTTTGTGGATTTATGACCAAGACCTTGAGCAGGTGACGCAGAAACCTTTAATTCAGGCGACGGCACAAGCGCCGATTATGCTGCTGTTGGAAAAGAAGTCGCTCGATAAAGATTATTTGCTGACCGAACTCGGCAGCGATCAGGGCTTGGATTGGGTGGGTTTGAAGCCGCGCAAGGACGAGAGCGATGTGCGCGAAGTTAAGCTGGCTTTTGAGAAAAACATGCTATCAAGAATGCAGTTAACCGATGCGTTTGGGCAACTGACGTTAATTGAATTCAAAGATATGCAAATGAACCCCAAGCTCGCCGAGGGGACGTTCAAGTTTGTGCCGCCAGCGGGCGTGGATGTGGTGCGTGCGGCGCAGTAGTGTATTGATATGACAAGTCTTTTTGCGCCTTCTGCACATCCTTGGCAGCCGCTCGCCGATCGTATGCGTCCGGCCTCGCTCGACGAGGTGGTTGGGCAGCCGCAGCTAATGGATGCTGGGCGGCCATTACGTCGCGCGCTGGATGCCAAGCATTTGCATTCGATGTTGTTTTGGGGGCCGCCGGGAACGGGGAAAACGACGTTAGCACGCCTGATGGCGCAGGCGTTTGGTGCGCGTTATCTGACGCTTTCTGCGGTGCTTGCGGGGGTCAAAGAGGTGCGTGAGGCCGTCGAGCAGGCGCGGCAGTATGCCGCTGAATCGGGGGCGTCCACTTTGCTGTTTGTCGATGAGGTGCATCGCTTTAATAAGGCGCAGCAGGATGCTTTTTTGCCGCATATCGAATCAGGCGCGCTGGCCTTGGTGGGGGCAACTACGGAAAACCCTTCGTTTGCCCTGAATAACGCGCTTTTGTCGCGTTTACGAACCTATGTACTCAAACCGCTGGATGCTGAAGCCTTGGCGCGGCTGTTAAAACGTGCGCTGCTTGATGTGGAGCGCGGTTTGGGCGCGCTTAATCTAAAAGTTGATGAGGCGGTGTTGTTGCGCCTTGGACAAGCGGCGGATGGTGATGCGCGGCGAGCTTTGAATATGCTGGAAATGGCGGCGGATTTTGCCGAGCATGGCGTGATTGATGCCAGTGTTTTGGCACAGGTTGCCGAGCAAGCGCCGCGCCGTTTCGATCACGGTGGGGATGTGTTTTATGACCAGATTTCTGTGCTGCATAAATCTTTGCGTGGTTCTGACCCAGATGCTGCGCTGTATTGGCTGGCGCGGATGTTGGATGGTGGAGCCGACCCTGAATATATCGCCCGCCGTCTGGTGCGCGTGGCGGCCGAGGATATTGGTAATGCCGATCCGCGTGCTTTGAGTTTGGCGCTGGAGGCGTGGCAAGCGTATCAGCGTTTGGGTTCGCCCGAAGGCGAGCTGGCGCTGGCTCAGGCCGTCTTGTATCTTGCGCTTGCGCCAAAAAGTAATGCGGTTTATGTGGCATTTAAGGCCGTAATGAAAGAAGCGCGAGAACGTGGCAGTCTTGAAGTGCCGATGCACTTGCGCAATGCGCCTACCCGGTTGATGAAGGAGCTTGATTACGGCAAAGGTTACCGTTACGCGCATGACGAGCCGGATGCTTTTGCGGCGGGTGAAACCTATTTGCCGGATGAGTTACTGGGGCAGCAGTGGTATCAGCCGGTGGAACGCGGGTTTGAGATTCGTTTGAAGGAAAAACTGGATCATTTGCGTGACTTGAATCGTCAAGTGCGCCAAAAGTGAGGGACAAGATGATGAAAAAGAGCATTCTTGGCTGTGTTGTGGCGGTGTCTTTGTTGCCACTTACAGTTTGGGCAGAGGGCGAAAAAGCCCCAGAACGTGAAGTGATGAAATTAACCAGCGAGCAAGAAGCGCATGTGCGTTATGAAATGCGCGGATTTTTAGTGTCGTTGCAAGGCATTAACGAGGCTTTGGCCAAGCAGGATTTCGAGGCGGTGGCACGGTATGCGCGTCAATCCGGTGCCGCCGCACCGCAGGCTGCGCCGCGTGGTTTGGGTAAGGCTTTGCCACAGCGCTTTCGTGAAATGGGCGGTGCAACCCATGCTGCATTTGACCAGCTTGCCGTGGATGCTTCGACTATGGGCGATACGCGTGTCGTGCTCGAACAGGTGTCCGGCATTATGAAAAACTGCATTCAGTGCCATGCAGCGTACCGTTTTGGAAAATAAATTCGCATGATGACAAGTATGAGTCCTGCCTTTTGGTTGGCGCTTGGGCTGGCTGGCTCGTTGGGGGCGATCGCCCGTTTTGGTGTGAGTTACTGGATGTTGCAATGGTTTGGGCGGGATTTTCCTTGGGGCACGCTGCTGGTGAATATCCTAGGCTCATTTCTTATGGGCTTTTTTGCGGTGTATTTATTGAGTAAGCTGCACTGGTCCGAGCCGATGCGGATTGTTGTTTTGACGGGGTTTTTAGGCGCATTTACGACGTTTTCGGCGTTTAGTGTGGATGCGTTGTTTTTAATTGAGCGCGAAGCGTGGCTGCGTGCCATTTTTTATGTCACGGCGAGTGTGTTGTTCGCGCTATTAGCGACGCGGGGCGGTATGGTGCTGGCCGAGCGCATGTTGTGATTAGAACGAGGCTTACGCAAAGTAGCAGCTTTCACTCCCTCCCCCTTGATGGGGGAGGGTTGGGGAGAGGGTGAGATGTTGGCACAAGATTTTGTTTCGGCGCACATTTTAGCCCCCTCTCCCCTCGCGGGAGAGGGGGCTAAATCCGGGTTTTGTACTGAGTTCATTGTGGCTAGCCTTCATGGATAAAATCGAGCTCGTCGCCAAGATTAAAGCCTGGGGGCGTGAGCTTGGCTTTCAGCAGGTGGGTATTGCCTCATTAGATTTAAGCCGTTTTGAAGCGGGCTTTGTGCGTTGGCTGGATGCGGGAATGCACGGCGACATGGACTACATGGCGCGGCATGGTCTCAAGCGTTTGCGCCCCGCCGAGCTGCAGCCAGGAACGCGCTCGGTGATTAGTGTGCGCATGGATTACATGCCCGAAGCCCTTGCGGATGCGCCGCGTGTGTTGCAGGACAAAGCTAAGGCGTACATCAGCCGTTACGCTTTGGGGCGCGATTACCACAAGTTATTGCGTGCGCGTTTGCAAAAGCTGGCGGAGCGCATTGAAGCCGAGATTGGCGCATTCGGGCATCGCGTGTTTGTCGATAGTGCGCCGGTGTATGAAACTGGGCTGGCGGAAAATGCAGGGCTTGGCTGGAAGGGTAAGCATTCGCTTGTGTTAAGTCGCGGCGCAGGCTCGTGGTTTTTCTTGGGTGAGTTGTTTGTTGACCTTGATTTGCCGCTGGATACGCCCATCGAGCAAGGCCATTGCGGGCGTTGTACCGCGTGTATCGATGTCTGCCCGACAAAGGCGATTGTGGCCGATGGCGTGGTGGATGCGTGTTTGTGTATTTCGTATTTAACGATTGAACACGCGGGCTCAATCCCTTTAGAGCTTCGCCCTTTGATGGGAAATCGAATTTACGGTTGTGATGATTGTCAGCTCATTTGTCCTTGGAATCGTTTTGCAACACCCACGGATGAAGCTGATTTTAAGCCGCGACATGGATTAGATACGGCAGATTTTCTGGATTTGTGGGCGTGGACGGAAGACGAGTTTTTGCAGAAGACTGAAGGCTCGGCCATTCGGCGTATAGGGTTTGAGCGTTGGCGGCGGAATTTGGCCGTTGCTTTGGGCAATGCGCCGCCAAGTTCTGCAATTACTCAGGCATTGCAGCACGCATTACCTGCTGCAACGCCTTTGGTTTACGAGCATGTGGCTTGGGCGTTGGAGCAGTTTAGGTAGCCCGGATGGAGCGTAGCGGGAATCCGGGGGGGGTGTGTCATTGGCAAAGGCTGCCCCGGATTGACATCCGGGCTACGAAAGCGCCTAAGCCGCTGAACAACGCAACTTTTTAGATTTTGCGCGCCTGCTGTTCGGCATTGCCGATATAACTGGCTGGGGTCATGGCGAGGAGTGGCGTTTTGGCATCATCAGGAATATCGAGCTTGTCGATAAATTCGCGCATGGATGCAGCATTTACGCGCTTGCCACGGGTCAGTTCTTTGAGTTTTTCGTAGGGTTGCTCGATAGCGTAACGGCGCATGACGGTTTGTACGGCTTCGCCTAATACTTCCCAGTTTGTATCCAGTTCGGCCAACATCCCTTCACGATTGGCCTCAAGTTTGCCTAAGCCGCGGGTGAGTGATTGGTAAGCAATGGTGCAATGCGCCATGGCTAGGCCGAGTGCCCGCAGTACGGTGGAGTCGGTTAAGTCGCGCTGCCAGCGAGAAATAGGCAATTTTTGCGCGAAATGGGTGAGCAGAGCATTGGCAATGCCAAGGTTGCCTTCGGCGTTTTCAAAGTCAATCGGGTTGACCTTGTGCGGCATGGTGGATGACCCGACTTCTCCCGCCACGGTGCGTTGTTTGAAGTGACCAAGGGCAATGTAGCCCCAAGCATCGCGCGCAAAGTCGATGAGAATAGTGTTGCTGCGCACCAAGGCATCGCAGTATTCGGCAATGTAGTCATGCGGTTCGATCTGGATGGTGTAAGGGTTCCAAGTAAGCCCTAAGCTTTCGACGAACTGTTGCGCGAATTGTGCCCAATCCATTTCGGGGTAGGCAGCAAGATGGGCGTTGTAATTGCCAACGGCTCCATTGATTTTGCCCATAATTTCGACTTGGGCAAGTTGTTCGCGTTGACGCTTGAGGCGGTAAGCGACGTTAGCCAGCTCTTTGCCCATCGTGGTCGGTGAGGCGGGTTGGCCGTGGGTGCGCGAAAGTAAGGGCGCATCTGCAAGATCAATCGCCATGCTGCGTAAAGTACTTAGAATGTTGTCCATGCGCGGCAATAAAACTTGATTACGGCCTTCGCGCAGCATCAAGGCATAGCTAAGATTATTGATGTCTTCGGAGGTGCATGCAAAGTGAAAAAACTCCGATATAGCAGCAAGTTCGGCATTGTTTTGCACCTTTTCCTTGAGAAAATATTCCACTGCTTTCACATCGTGATTAGTGGTTCTTTCGATGTTTTTTACGCGGCGAGCATCGTCGGTATTGAAGTCGGTCACAATGGCATCCAATACGCTCAAGGCATGATTCGATAGCGCGGGAACTTCGCGAATGCCGGGGTGTGCGGCCAAGGCTTGCAGCCAGCGCACTTCAACTAAAACACGATGATGAATCAGGCCAAACTCGCTGAAAATAGGGCGTAAATCGTCGGCTTTGTCGGCGTAACGGCCATCGACAGGGGAAAGCGCGTTCAGGGTGAAATCAACGGCAGTTGAGTGGCTCATGGGGTTTAGGCTCGTCTTTTGGGTGATTGATATGTGTTAGGACTTACGCAAAACCGCCCCAACGGCGTTAAAGCGCCTCGCCGTACTTATGTGTACTGTCTTCGTCGCTTTGCCTTGCTGGGACACTTTTGCGTAAGTCCTATGTGCTAAATGTTATCACGCAGAGCCTAGGACTTGGACGACATGATAAGTACATGACAATCCATGTGACTTTGTGGTTAAATGCCTGCCGCAATGAATTTTTGGCGTTTTTTATGCTGATTCATTGCGTAATTAACCACACTCCACACGCGCATTTTGATCTGGTCGGCGGGGTGCTTGTGCTTTTTAAGTCACAAGTCGTCGATCAGGATGCGCGGAGGCTTAACCCCATCGAGGATTATAAAAATGGCTCAAGTCAGTATGCGTCAAATGTTGGAAGCGGGTGTTCACTTTGGTCACCAAACCCGTTACTGGAACCCCAAGATGGCTCCGTACATCTTCGGTGATCGCAACAAAATTCACATTATTAACCTTGAAAAAACCGTGCCGATGTTTAATTACGCACTGAAATTTTTGGGGAAAATAGCAGCCAAGGGCGGCACGATTCTGTTTGACTGCACCAA
>JBFXGB010000075.1:0-9820 GCA_050178405.1 Halothiobacillaceae bacterium | reverse complement strand
ATTATGAGTCCTCTGCACTAACCGTTGTGCTATGGGCCCGAAAACTTGTTTTCGGGTTGGCGTGGGGCTAGCGTTCGGCTTCGAGGAAGCTGCGTAGCAGTTCGGAACGCGAAGGATGGCGTAGTTTGCGCAGAGCCTTGGCTTCGATTTGGCGGATGCGTTCGCGGGTGACATCGAATTGTTTGCCGACTTCCTCTAGGGTGTGGTCGGTGTTCATGTCGATGCCAAAGCGCATACGCAAGACCTTGGCTTCACGCGGGGTGAGGCTGGCCATGACATCGCGCACGGCTTCGGCTAGGCCCTCGTTCGTGGCGGCATCCAAGGGAGAGATGACGCTGGTGTCTTCGATGAAGTCGCCCAAATGTGAGTCTTCGTCGTCGCCGATGGGGGTTTCCATTGAAATGGGTTCTTTGGCGATTTTCATCACCTTGCGCACTTTGTCTTCGGGCATGGCCATGCGTTCGGCCAGTTCTTCTGGGCTTGGGTCGCGTCCCATTTCTTGCAGCATCTGGCGGGACACGCGGTTGAGTTTGTTGATGGTCTCAATCATGTGGACTGGAATGCGGATGGTGCGCGCTTGGTCGGCAATCGAGCGGGTGATGGCCTGACGAATCCACCAAGTGGCGTAGGTGGAGAATTTGTAGCCGCGACGGTATTCAAATTTATCCACCGCTTTCATCAGGCCGATGTTGCCTTCTTGAATTAAATCAAGGAACTGCAGGCCGCGATTGGTGTATTTTTTGGCAATGGAGATGACCAAGCGCAGGTTGGCTTCGACCATGTCTTTTTTGGCGCGGCGAGCTTTGGCTTCGCCGACCAGCATGTGGCGATTGATCTCTTTGAGTTGACGCACGCTTAGGCTGTTGTCGCGCTCAAGGTAGCTGAGGCGCTTTTGCAGGCGCTCGATGTCGGCGCTCAGCGCTTGGATGCCCGCACCAAAAACTTTGTTTGCGCAGGCTTCGGTAAGCCATGCGGCGTTGGTTTCGTTGCCAGGGAAGGCTTTGATGAAGTGCTCGCGAGGCATGCCGCCTTGGTTGACGCAGACTTCGAGCACGTCACGCTCAAGTTTACGCACGCGCTCTACTGCACTGCGCAGGTTTTTGACGAGGCGCTCGGTCAAAAGGGGGTTGAGTTTGATGCCAAGAAAGCTGGCTTCTAGTTCATCCTTGACGTTTTCACCGGCGAGTCTGCGGGTGTGCAGTTCGCGCATGGCTTCCATATGCACGCGAACGGCTTCAATATCCAAGCCGGCAGGTTCGGCATCGACTTCTACTTCAGCTTCATCAACGACATCGTCGATGGTCTCATCCAGCTCGGTTTCTTCGCTCGCGACAACTACTTCGATGGGGATTTCTTCTTCTGGCGGGGCAAAGCCTGTGATGATGTCGACGATGCGCGCTTCGCCGGCTTGAAAGCGGTCAAAGTCGTTGAGCAGTTCGGTGATGGCGGGCGGGTGCATGGCAAGCGCGCAGAGCATTTCACGCAAGCCGGCTTCAATGCGCTTGGCAATGACAATTTCGCCTTCACGGGTCAGCAAATCCACCGTGCCCATTTCGCGCATGTACATGCGTACCGGGTCGGTAGTGCGGCCGACGACATCGTCCACGGTCGAGGTGAGTGCGGCCGCGGCTTCTTCGGCGGCATCTTCATCTGGCGCGGGGGCGTTGTCGGAGAGGGTGAGTTCATCGGCATCGGGCGCGGTTTCAAACACGCGAATGCCCATGTCGTTAATCATGCCGATGATGTCTTCCATCTGATCGGCTTCGACCATGCCTTCGGGCAGGGTGTCGTTAATTTCGGCGTAGGTCAGGTAGCCCTGCTCTTTGCCTCGCGCAATAAGATCTTTAATGCTGGACTTGGGATCGTCAGACATAGCACAGCTTCAAATAGGTGGACTTAGGATTATAGCAAGTGAAAACAAAATTTTCACGATGATCGTTTGATTGCGCTGAGGCGGAGAAGTTCATGGCGTTCATTCTTGCTCAGTTGGTCAAAGGGTTTGCGAGTGAGTTCATGCAGTCGCTCGCGCGTGTACGCTGCCGTAAGGTGGTTAAGCATGTCGTGCCAGATACTTTTACGAACCTGTTCGTCATCGCTATCTTGCGGTGCAGGTAGGCAGGCCAGTGCATCAATGGTTTTGATGTGTGGGCTGTCGCGGTAATGTTCAAGGAGGATGCCAAGCGGCATGGGTTGAGCGCGCAGGGTGTCCACGAGTTCATAGAGCAAGGCGTAGCCTGGGATGGTGCTTTGTGCCCATGACGCTTCTAGCGCATGTTCGCCCGCAAGTTCGGGATGATGGAGTAGGTACAAAATCGCTTGGCGAATGGCGCTGTGACGGCTGTTGCTGGATGGAGAAGGGGGTGTGGCAGGCTTTTTTTCGCTGCGGTGTGTGGTTTTGGCTTGGGTGTGCAGGCGAGACACTGGAGTGCCGATGCGTTGGGCGAGTTTGTCGAAAACTAAATCTTTGAGCGTGCTCTCTGGCATCAAAAGCAGCAGCGGTTGGGCGAGCGCTTTGAGTTTGGCGCGTGCCGCCGGGCTGCCATCTTGCGCGGTTTGTTGTTCTAGTTCGTGCAATAAAAAGCTATCAAAACTGACGGCTTCGGCTTGGATGCGTGCGCGAAAAGCCTCCGCTCCTTCTTGACGCACGAGGCTGTCGGGGTCTGTTCCGTCGGGCAGGAACATGAAGCGAGCATCGAGTCCGTCACGCAGCTGCGGTAGGGTGGATTCAAGCGCACGCCAAGCGGCGCGTCGCCCGGCTTCGTCACCATCGAAGCAGTACACCACTTGTGCGGTGTTGCGGTACATCAAATCCACTTGCTCGCGCGTGACGGCGGTGCCTAAGGTGGCAACGGCTTCACGCAGGCCATGTTGTGCCAGCATGACGACGTCCATGTAGCCTTCGACGACGAGTAGGCGGTCGGGGCGGCCGAGTGCTTTACGGGCTTCGTAGAGGCCATACAGCCCATTGCCCTTGTGAAATAGCGGGGTTTCGGGGGAGTTGAGGTATTTGGGTTTGTCATCGTTGAGTACGCGTCCGCCGAAGGCAATCACGCGCCCGCGTCGGTCTCGAATTGGAAACATGATGCGTTCACGAAAACGGTCATACACGCGACCTTGTTCGCCTTCGCTTAACATGCCGGCGCGTTTGAGTTGCTCGCGTATGCCGTCGTTGGCGTTGAGTGTGCGCTCCAGTGTGTCGTATCCGGCGGGGGCGTAGCCTAGGCCGAAGAGGGCGGCAACCTCGCCACTGACCCCGCGTTGTTTAAGGTAATCAACAGCTTTGGGGGTGCGTTTGAGTTCAGCTTGATAATACTTGGAGCATTCTTCAAGGAGGGTTAATAACGGCGCGTGAGGGTTTTCACTCGGCGTGTTGCCGCCCTCGCGTGGAACCTCCATGCCCATTTGCCCCGCAAGGGTTTCCACGGCTTCGACAAAATCAAGACGATCATGCGCCATTAAAAAACCAAGCACCGTGCCGTGCGCACCGCAGCCAAAGCAGTGGTAGAACTGCTTGTCCGGGCTGACAAAAAACGAGGGCGATTTTTCGTGATGAAACGGACAGCAGGCGGTGTATTCCTTGCCTTTTTTCTTCAGCGGCACACGACTGCCCACCACGTCCACAATGTCGGCGCGGGTGACGAGGTCGTCAATGAAGGCTTGGGGGATGCGTGACATGATTTAGCCACAGAGATCGTGGAGTGAATGATTGGGCAGGATGGGTTTAATGAACCAAAAGAGCAGGGTGGCTACGCTTACAGTACATTCATAAACTCATCAGCAGATAGGCCAGCTTGTCGGAGCACTCCAGCCAATGTGCCTATTTTGACTTCTTTATGTAGCGGGACAACGCAGCCGCGTCCACCGCGCCCCATGACTACATGGCTACCGGATTGGCGGAGTTTTTCGAACCCCAAACGCTCCAGCGCTTTGATAATCGCAAGGCCGGAGAGATGCGGCAGTTTAGGCATGATGCGGGACGCTGAACGTGGTAATCAGCGGGTGCCCTGGGTTAAAAATAGGAAATTCAGATAGATAGAGCGCTGTCGCTTCTTGTAAATGCGCAAGCGCCTCTTCAATAGTTTCACCTTGCGTTGTTGTGCCTGTTTCGGGATTAAACGCGATATAACCACCTTCTTCGGCAGCGTTGAGTATGGCGGTGAGTTCCATGCGTGTTGTCCTCGGTCGGGCTCGACGTGCAGCTTACGCCGCTGCCGCCAATGTAGTGAGTAATTGGCTGATGTCGGCGGCTTTGGGTTTGACCAGCCAGAATTTGCCAATCCAGCGTTCGAAGTTGTCGAGCATGTCGCGGGCGCGCGGGCTGCCAGTCTCAAGGACATGCGCTTCAAGGATGCTGCGCAGGTGTTGGCGATGCGCTTCCATTTGTGCGGGAACGAGGCGGTGGATGTCGATCAGTTCGTGGTTGTAGCGGTCAACAAAGTTGTTGTCTTCGTCAATGACATAGGCAAAGCCGCCGGTCATGCCTGCGCCGAAGTTCACGCCAGTGCGTCCAAGAATCGTCACTGTGCCGCCGGTCATGTATTCGCAGCCATGATCGCCGCAGCCTTCAATCACGGCAAATGCGCCGGAGTTGCGCACGGCAAAGCGCTCGCCCGCCGTGCCCGCCGCGAACAGCTTGCCTCCGGTTGCACCATACAAGCAGGTGTTGCCGATAATTGGGGTTTCGTGAGTCGGCAAGGTGGAACCTAGCGGTTGGCGCAGGGTGAGTTTGCCGCCCGCCATGCCTTTGCCGACGTAGTCGTTGGCATCGCCTTCTAAGTCCATATGCAGTCCGCCTGCGTTCCACACACCGAAACTTTGGCCGATGGTGCCGCGCAGTTTTAGAGTTATTGGTGCATCGTCCATGCCCAAATTGCCATGGCGTTTAGCGATTTCGCCCGATAGACGCGCACCTATGGAGCGGTCGGTATTGCGGACGTTAAACGTGAACACGCCGCCGGTTTTGTTTTCAATCGCAGAAAGGGTCGCGTCCACCATGCGCTCGGCGAGTAAGCCTTGGTCATACGGGTCGTTGTGCGGCATGGCGCAGCACAAAGGCTTGGTGTCGGCGAGGCCGCCGTCGGACAAAATGGGCGTCAGGTCGAGCTTTTGCTGCTTAGAAGTCGTGCCGGGTAGGATTTCGAGCAGGTCGGTACGCCCAATCAGGTCTTCCATGCGCTTAAGCCCAAGCATGGCAAGGTATTCGCGCACTTCCATGGCGATGAACTTGAAGTAGTTCATCACTTTTTCCACATCGCCTTTGAAGTGCTGCATACGCAAGACGTTGTTTTGCGTCGCCACGCCCGTGGCGCAGTTGTTTAGGTGGCAAATGCGCAGGAATTTGCAGCCCATGGCAATCATCGGACCCGTGCCAAAACCAAAGCTTTCTGCGCCCATGATGGCGGCTTTAATCACATCTAAGCCCGTTTTCATGCCGCCATCGCCTTGCAGACGCACTTTGTCGCGTAAATCGTTGGCGCGTAGGGTTTGATGCGCTTCGGATAAGCCAAGCTCAAAGGGTGAACCGGCGTATTTGACCGAGGTGAGCGGGGATGCGCCCGTGCCGCCGTCGTAGCCGGAGATGGTAATTAGGTCGGCATAAGCTTTGGCCACGCCTGCGGCAATCGTACCCACACCGGGTTCAGCCACCAGTTTGACTGAGACTAGAGCCTTTGGATTGACTTGTTTAAGGTCGAAAATCAACTGCGCCAAATCTTCAATCGAGTAGATGTCGTGGTGCGGTGGCGGCGAAATCAAGGCCACGCCGGGGCGGGCATAGCGCAGCTTGCCAATGTATTCGTTGACTTTGTCGCCGGGCAGCTGACCGCCTTCACCAGGCTTCGCGCCTTGGGCGACTTTGATTTGCAGCACTTCGGCGTTGACCAAATAGTGCGGCGTGACCCCAAAACGTCCTGAAGCAATTTGCTTGATTTTGGACATTTTGAGCGTGCCATAGCGGGCGGGGTCTTCGCCGCCTTCGCCGGAGTTGGAGCGCGCACCGAGGCGGTTCATTGCTTCGGCGAGGGTTTCGTGGGCTTCGGGCGAGAGCGCGCCGAGCGACATCCCGGCGGAGTCGAAACGTTTGACGATGTTTTCCAGCGGCTCGACATCTTCAATCGAAATCGAAGGCATTTCTCGCAGCTTGAACAAGTCGCGCAAGGTGGCAGTAGGACGGTTGTCCACATGGTCGGCGTAGAGTTTCCAAGTGGCGTAATCGCCGCTGTTGACGGCTTTTTGCAGGGTTTGCACCACGTCGGGGTTGTAGGCGTGGTATTCGCCGCCGTGAATAAACTTGAGCAGGCCGCCTTGACGCGGTTGCTTGCGCGGGTTCCACGCCTCCAGAGCAAGGCTTGCTTGGTCGGCTTTAAGGTCGGCAAAGTCCGCACCTTTGAGGCGGCTGGTGGTGGCGGTAAAGCACATGTCCACCACTTCATCGGCGAGGCCAATGATTTCAAATAGCTGCGAGCCACGGTAGCTTGCGATGGTGGAAATGCCCATTTTTGAGAGGATTTTCATCAAGCCTTTGTCGATGCCCTTGACGAAATTCGCGGCCATTTTGGCCGAAGTTAGACCTTCTTTTATTTCACCGCTGCGCTGCAAACCGGCAATGCTCTCAAAAGCCAAGTAAGGGTAAACCGCCGTCGCGCCGTAACCGATCAGGCAGGCAAAATGATGCGGATCGCGGGCGGTGGCGGTTTCAATCACAAGGTTGGCGTTGCAGCGAATGCCCTCGGCAATGAGGCGATGATGCACTGCGCCGGTGGCAAGTAGGGCGTGTACCGGGAGTTGTCCGGCTTGAATGGCGCGGTCGGAAAGCACGATGACAACTTTGCCGGCACGCACCGCAGCGACAGCTTCTTCACAAATGGCGCGAAGGGCATCGTCAAAACTTAATGCCTCATCGCGGTTGAGTGTGATGACTTGATGTGCAAAGGCGGCATCTTCAACGCTGAGCAGCGCGGCAAACTTGCCTTCGGTGAGCACAGGCGATTCGAGCAATAGGCGATGTGCATGGTCGGCGGTTTCTTCAAACAGGTTGCGCTCTTGGCCGATGCTGGTTTCCAGCGACATGACAATGGTTTCGCGTAAGGGATCAATCGGCGGATTGGTGACCTGGGCGAATTGCTGGCGGAAATAGTCGTACAGCGAGCGTTCGATCTGCGACAAGACCGCCATGGGGGTGTCGTCGCCCATCGAGCCAATGGCTTCTTGGCCGGACTCGGCGAGTACGCGCAAAATCTGGTCGCGCTCTTCAAACGTGACCTGGAACATTTTCTCGAAGATGGCAAGCTTGGCATCGTCCATCGGCGTGGCGGCCAGAACATCGGCCTCCAAGCCAGAGTTCAGGCGGCGCGAGTACTGTTTGAGCCACTGGCCATAGGGCTGGCGGTTTTTTAGCATGGCATCCACGTCGTCCGGCATCAACAATTCGCCCGTGCGGGTGTCCACGGCAATGACTTGACCGGGTTTAACGCGGCCTTTGCGTAATACATCTTCAGGGGCGTAATCCCACACGCCGATTTCCGAGGCGAGAGTAATGTGGCGATCTTTGGTAATGACCCAACGCGCAGGGCGCAGGCCGTTACGATCCATGCCGCAGGCGACAAAACGCCCGTCGGTCATCACCATGCCCGCAGGGCCATCCCACGGTTCCATGTGCATGGAGTGGTAGGCGTAAAAGGCGCGCAAGTCGGCATCCATGTGTTCGACGTTTTGCCACGCGGGCGGAACCATCAGGCGCATGGCACGCAGCATGTCCATGCCGCCTGCAATCAGCGCGTCCAGCATGTTGTCCATGCTCATGGAGTCCGAGCCGGTTTCGGTGACGAGTGGGCGCACGTCGTCCATGTTGGGGATTAGCGGCGTTTCCAAAGTGTAAGCCCGCGCACGCGCCCAGTTGCGGTTGGCATGAATGGTGTTGATTTCGCCGTTGTGCGCCAAATAGCGGAAGGGTTGAGCCAAGCGCCATTCGGGGAAGGTGTTAGTGGAAAAACGCTGGTGGAATACGCATTGCGAGGTGGCGAGACTTTCGTCTTGCAGGTCGAGATAAAAGCCTGCAAGGTCTTCGGGCATCATCAAACCCTTGTACGAGAGCACTTGGCTGGACAGGGTGGGGATGTAGAACACCTTGTCAGATTCAAGCTGCTTTTCGGTGCGGCGACGCGCGATGTAGAGCTTGGTATCGAACAGGCGCGCATCCATGCCGTCGGGCGCATTGATAAACGCGTGCTCAATAATGGGCAATTTGGAAAACGATTGGCTGCCAAGCCGAGTAGGGTCGGTGGGCAGCACGCGCCAGCCGACAAAATCCAAACCTTGAGCGCGTACTTCGTGCTCCAATACGCTGCGAGCGTGGGCGGCTTGCGCTTCGTCTTGACTCATAAACACCACGCCGACGGCATAGAGCGCATTCAGCGCAAAGCCTAGTTTGGCGGCTTCGGCGCGCATAAAAGCGTCGGGCTTTTTAAGCAACAAACCACAGCCATCCCCTGATTTGCCATCGGCTGAAATCCCGCCGCGATGCGTCATGCGCGCCAGCGATTCAATGGCCGTCTGCACCAGCCAATGACTGGGCTGGTCGTCCATTTGCGCAATCAGGCCAAAACCGCAGTTGTCGCGTTCAAAGGTCGGGGAATACAAGCAGGAGGTTGGCGGAGTGGGCAGTGTGTTCATGGTGATGGCTTATTGAGTTTTATGAGAAGAATTAGTTTGTGCGCAATCAGTAAAGTTCAGCTAGCAGATTTCATGCCCACATTTGATGGGTAATAAAATCAAAAGCTTGGCGCAGGCTTGCTTGGGTTAGAAGTGCAAAAGGACGCGCATTTTATCCCCCTAGCAGGTGTTGGTGCAATGCGCTTGATGGTAGAGGGTTTTGGTGCTAAAAGACTGCAGCCGCTCACAATCCGCATTTCTCCATGCAACACATTCCTTTCCGTCCCGATCTTCAAGGGCTGCGCGCTATCGCTGTCCTATTGGTCATTTTTGCTCACGCAGGTATTCCTCCCTTTAGCGGCGGCTTCATTGGCGTGGATGTATTTTTTGTGCTTTCTGGATACCTTATTAGCGCTCTTTTGTTCAAAGAGTTGCATGACGGTGAGCGCATTCAGCTTGCCGCTTTTTATGCCCGCAGGCTACGGCGACTTTTACCCGCTCTGCTGTTTGTCATTATTTCTACTGTGCTCGCCGCAAGCCTGTTACTGCCCAACACTGAGGCTTTTGGAATGCTCGCCTCGACACCCTATGCGGCCAGTTGGAGCAGTAATTTGTTTTTTGCCTTGCGCGATGTCGATTACTTCGATGAGGCCGCGACACGCGATTTGTTTCTGCACACGTGGTCGTTGGGGGTCGAAGAGCATTTTTATCTTGTCTGGCCTTTAGTTTTACTGCTTTTATTCAAGATTGCACGCTTTCGTCGGGGTGTTGACAAGGTTTCACTCATTCGCCCGATGGTCATATTTCTTGTTCTTGCTTTTGCGTTTAGCCTTTATCTATCAAGTGCTTCCACCACCTTGGCTTTTTATATGATGCCAGCTCGCATGTGGGAGTTTGCGCTCGGCGCACTGGTGTATGTTCTCCAAAGCTCGATGATGAAGCCAAGCGGACAAGCGGTGGAAAGCTTTGTGAGCGCGCCTCGACTTAATCATAAACTCTTCTTATGGCTTCAGGCGCAGCGCATGGTTCTTTGGCTGGGCATAGGGTTACTGCTTGCCAGCGCAATGCTTATCTCAGATGGCTTGGAGCATCCTGCGTTATGGGCAATCGCGCCCACTGTGGCTGCCGCGTTGATCATTTTCGCGGGGGGGGGGGGGGGGGGGGGGGGGGG
>JBFXGB010000074.1:0-9883 GCA_050178405.1 Halothiobacillaceae bacterium | reverse complement strand
TCGCCCCTACGCGACATCCATGTCGCAAAGGGGCTAAATGCGCCATCCATGGCGCTTTTACCCAGCTTTTGCAACTTGCGCCACGGCGGCATCAAAAGGGGGAAGCGAGAAATCCAAATCCTCGCCTTGGGCGCTGGTATAGCAACCCCTTATTCAATGCCCCCCACTCAAATGAGAAATAACCCAAAGCTCCAACAAGCACTTGCCCCAATATCCTATGCGCTTGATACTAGCGCCATGAACGCAGACACCTCACTCAAACACCATTTGCTGATCGCCATGCCCCACATGGGCGATCCGAATTTTGCCCAAACCGTCACTTATATCTGTCAGCACGATGAAAACGGCGCGATGGGCATCGTGATCAATCGCCTGATGGAAGTGAGTTTAGGTGACGTGCTGGAGCACCTAAATATCGCCCCGGAAACGTCGGAGATTCGTGCGCAAAGCATTCACTACGGCGGTCCAGTCGCACTAGAGCGAGGTTTTGTGCTGCACACCCCGCAAGGGCCGTGGGACAGCACGCTCAATTTGCCAGATGAGATGGGTCTGACCACCTCACGCGACATTTTGCAGGCCATTGGGCATGGCGCAGGACCCAGCAAGCGTTTGATTGCCTTGGGTTTTGCAGGCTGGACGGCGGGGCAACTGGAACAAGAAATGCTCGACAACACCTGGTTAAGCACTCCGGCGACCCAAGCCATCCTGTTTGACTTACCCATTGAGGCACGTTGGCACGCCGCTGCACGTCAAATCGGGATTGATCTTAATCTACTCAGCGCCCAAGCCGGACACGCATAAACATATGTCTATAAATCCGCTGAAGCCGCGTAAGCTTCGTCAAAAATCCGCTCAAAATGCTCACATACTGCGTGTATGCTGCGCTTTTTCGCAGCTTTTTGCCTCGCCTCCATCGGCCTGATCGAATTTATAGAAGTGCTTATGAACCCACCACAATCCCAGCCGACTGCAAACCTCTGGCTCGGCTTTGATTTTGGCGAGCGCCGTATCGGTGTCGCCGTCGGGCAAAGCATTACCGGACAGGCGCGGCCGCTTTGCGTGCTCGCCACCAAACAACGCGGCCAACCCGACTGGGGCACGATTGAAAAAGTGCTTAAAACCTGGTCACCTGAAGGGGTCGTCGTCGGTATTCCGCGCCGCGACGATGGCAGCGACTACCCCGTCACCGCGCAAGCCGAACGCTTTGCACGCCAGCTGCATGGCCGTTACCATCTACGCACCGAAACCGCCGATGAACGCCTTTCAAGTTTCGAGGCCAGTGAACGCTTAGGCTTTGGCAAACAACACGCCGCGCTGGATGCAGGTGCCGCCGCCGTGATTCTTGAAACTTGGTTTTCGCAACAGCCCAGCCTTCATTTAATAAGGATTGACCATGCCCAATAGTGATATGCCAGTAAGCGCCCATCCTTCTCACGACCTTGAAGCCTATCTGCACACCATGACGCATGATTTGCGCTTGCGTATTGACTCCGGCGCACTGACCGACCCACTGATGATCGGTATCCACACCGGCGGGGTCTGGGTTGCCAAGCGTCTGCACGCGGCGCTGGGTTTGAGCGAGCCCTTAGGCAAACTAAGCATCGCGTTTTACCGCGACGACTTCACACATATCGGCCTGCATCCGCAAGTTTCGCCCTCGTCCTTACCGTTTGATATTGAAGGTCGTGACATTATTCTGGTGGACGATGTGCTCTATACCGGACGCACCATCCGCGCCGCCATGAACGAGTTGTTCGATTTTGGCCGCCCCTCCCGCGTGCTGCTTGCCGTATTGTGCGACCGTCCAGGGCGCGAGATACCGATTCAGGCCGATGTCGTCGGCGCGAGCTTTATGCTCGAGCATCACGAAGAAATCGTCCTCACCGGCCCCGAACCACTGCAGTTGAGCATTCAACATCGTGCGGAGGAGACCTAAAACATGGCTGTGGTTTTTGTACGCCCCAAACTGCCCAAGCTCTCACCGGACCCGTGGGCGATTCAATTTGATCGCGACGGCAACCTCAAACACCTGCTCACCATCGAAGGTCTAGGCGCTGAATGGGTCACGCGCATTCTGGACACGGCAGAATCTTTTTTGTCGGTCACCGGGCGCGATGTGAAAAAAGTCCCCCTGCTGCGTGGGCGCACCGTGGTGAACCTGTTTTTCGAATCTTCCACGCGCACGCGCACCACGTTTGAACTCGCCGCCAAGCGTCTTTCCGCTGATGTATTGAACCTCAATATCAGCACCTCGGCGGCCACCAAAGGCGAGTCCTTGCTCGACACCCTGCGTAATATCCAAGCCATGCAGGCGGATATGTTTGTGGTGCGCCACGACCAATCCGGCGCAGCACACTTTATCGCCCAGAATGTCGAGCCGCATGTCTCCGTGCTTAACGCGGGCGATGGCTGGCACGCCCACCCCACCCAAGCCCTGCTGGACGTATTCACCATCCGCAAAATGAAAGGCGAATTTGCCCCGCTGCGCGTGGCGATTGTCGGCGACATTCTGCACTCCCGCGTGGCACGCTCGCAGATTCACGCGCTCAATACCCTAAGTGTCGGCGAAGTGCGCGTCATCGCCCCGCGCACCTTGCTGCCCGCCCACATCGAAAAACTCGGCGTGCGCGTGTTTCACAATATGCGCGAAGGCTTAAAAGATGTGGACGTCATCATCATGCTGCGCCTGCAACGCGAGCGCATGGAAGGTGCGCTATTGCCCTCCGAAGATGAATTTTTCCGCCTCTACGGCCTCACTCCAGAAAAACTCGCTTGGGCCAAACCCGATGCCATCGTCATGCACCCAGGCCCTGCCAATCGCGGCGTCGAGATTGATTCAGAGGTCGCAGATGGTCCGCAATCGGTTATTTTGCAACAAGTTTCCAACGGCATCGCCGTGCGCATGGCGGTGATGAGCCTGTGCATGGGCGGACGCGAGGAGTAATTTTTTTAGCCACAGAGGACACAGAGGGCACAGAGAAAATCATGGGCGACGTTGTGCTCGCTCCTACAACGCCAACAAGCCGTGCCCTCTGTGGCTAACGATTTACAGCTAATCTTTTGAGATACGCATGAATACCATAAGCACACCCTACTTCGCCCAAGGCATTGACATCGACCACCTTAAACCACCCGAAGGCTGCCGCCCCGGCGTGGACTGCCAACGTTGGGTGATTCGCGGCGCGCGCGTGCTTGACCCAGCAAGCGGCTTGGATGCGGTAACCGACGTATTTATCGACAAAGCGGGCATTGTCGCCGTCGGTCAAGCACCTATGGATTTTGCTTGCGACAACATTATGGACGCGCACGGCCTGTGGCTCATTCCCGGCCTGATTGATAGCTGGGCGCGTTTGCGCGAACCTGGCCAAGAACACAAAGCCACCATCGCCTCCGAAGCGCGTGCCGCTACCGCCTCCGGCATTACCACGGTGTGCATTCCGCCAGATACCGACCCGGTCATCGACACGCCCGCCGTGGTGCGGCTCATCAAACGCCGCGCCCAACTCGCGGGCGGCGCACGCGTTTTATCAATCGGCGCGCTCACCCAAAACCTTGCAGGCAAGCGGCTGGCCGAAATGGAAGACTTGCAAGAAGCCGGTTGCGTGGCGGTGAGTAACATCCTTAAACCCATCGAAAACCTCGCCGTCATGCGTCGCGCCATGGAATACGCCAACACCTTCGACATGCTGGTGATTGTGCAAGCGCAAGATAGCGCCCTCGCACACGGCGGCTGCGCGCATGAAGGCGCAGTCGCCAGTCGCCTTGGTTTGCCCGGCATTCCTGTGGCCGCCGAAACCGCCGCCATGGCGCAGATTTTGGCCTTGGTGGAAGAAACTGGCGCGCGCGTCCACTTTGCCAACCTATCCAGCGCACGCGCCGCGCAAATGCTCGAGCAGGCGCGTCTTGCAGGCTTGCCCGTTAGCGGCGGCGTGAGTGCGCACCAGCTTTTCTTGAGCGAAATGGACACCGATGCTTTTGATGCCAACTGCCACGTCATCCCGCCGCTACGCAGCCTGCGCGACCGTGATGCCCTACTCGATGCCGTGGCTCGCGGCGTGATTGAAGTCATCCACTCCGACCACCAGCCGCACGAAGGCGATGCCAAAACCGAGCCTTTCCCCGATGCCGCGCCTGGCATGTCCACCCTCGAAACCCTATTGCCACTCACCTTGCGCTTGGTTGAAAACGGCGTTTTACCCTTACACCAAGCTCTGCAGCGCGTCACCGCCAGCCCCGCGCAACTGCTGCGCCTCAAGGCGGGCGGCATTGCGCCGGGTCTGCGTGCTGATTTGTGCCTCTACAATCCCGAAGCCCCTTGGACGCTGGACGAGACCACTCTGCGCAGTCGTGGCAAAAACACACCGTTTATTGGCTGGGACTTCAACGGACAAATTACCCATACATGGGTCGCAGGGCGCTTGGTGTACGGACAACGCGGTTTGGCATGAAATCGTGTGGCCGTAGCCCGGATGAAGCAAAGCCGAATCCGGGGCAGCAGTGCCATTAGCTAAGCCGGTCCCGGGTTAGCACCCGGGCTACGCGAGCACGATGACGGATGACTGTATCGCCGAGTGGCAGGATGGAAACAGGCGCGATGGCATGAAATCGTCACAATGCCCGTTTAGCCTTCTTGCGTTAACGTATCCTTTCACCCCCACCCCACGAGGACTGCACGATGACCGACGTTGAAGAAACCCTGATCGCACCGAAAATCATCCAAATGATGCCTGCCGATGGCTGGTATGCGTTCTTCAAAGATGAAGAAGGCGGCATGGATTACGAGCCGCTGGTCTGCTTTGCCCTAACCAGCAACGCGGAAGGCGAAACCGAAATTCGCCCGATGAGCTGGCAGGACGGTTTCGTTGATTTCTGCGACGAATACGACAACTTCGAAGGCTTGGAGAAAATCGACATGTCCGAAGATGATTTCGAACTGGACATCGACAACATGCTCGACGGCGACGCTGACGCAGAGACGGCTGACAAGGCCTAACCGTCTGCTGACATACCAAAAAAGGCAGTCCTAGTGACTGCCTTTTTATTGCCTGCAATCTGCCGTCATCTCGACATTAGGCTTACTGCTCCAACAACCCCTTTAACGCCGCCCCCGCCAGCATCATGCCAAACAGATTCGGCATGTAGCTTATCGTCCCGTTCACCGCCCGCGCCCTCCCCGGCGTATCGCCCCCCACCGGCTCATGCGGCAGTGCTTTAATTGGCGTTTCCCATGAATACACCACCGGACTATTCAACGACGCACCGCGCTCGCGCAGCGCCCGGCGCAACTCGCGCGCCAAGGCACAGGTATGCGTCTGATTCAGACTACTCACCCCCACCTTGCTCACATCCAAGCGCCCGCCCGCGCCGAGGCTCGAATACACCGGCACGGCATGTCTCTGGCAAGCGTGCACCAGCGACGCCTTGCACGCAATACTGTCAATGCAGTCAATCACCAGATCAAAGCCGCCCGAAGCAATCAGCGCGTCTGCACCCTCTTGGCGCACAAACTCCACCCGCGCATTCACCTGCGTATGGGGACGAATATCGCGCACCCGCTCCGCCATCACTTGAGCTTTATAGCGCCCCAACGTCGAATGCAGTGCCACCAACTGACGATTCAAATTACTCAAACTTACCGTATCGTGATCGAGCAAAGTCATTTGCCCCACCCCCGCCCGCGCCACGGCCTCCGCCACTGCGCCACCCACCCCGCCCACACCCGCAACCAGCACATGCGCCCGCGCCAGTCGCTGCACGCCATCATCACCCAACACAATGCGCGTGCGCTGCTGCCAATCGTCCATTATTTAACCTCATGCGCCTTGCGCAAAAACAGAGAATGCGCATTCTGCCACGTCGCCTCCGCCACCGTCGCCACAGCAAGCCCGTGCAAATCCGCCAGCACGGCCAGCGTATCCAGCACAAAGGCCGGCTCATTCGGCTTTGCTCGCCCAAACGGCGGCTGGTCCGGCGCATCGCTCTCCAGCAACACCCGATCCAAAGACACACTCGCCACCAACGCGCGCAAACGCTGCGCTTGCGGATAGGTTATGGCCGTCCCCAAACCCAAATAAAACCCCAGTCGCAAAAACTTATCCGCCTGCGGCTTGCTGCCATGAAAACCGTGCACCACCCCACGCAAACCTGGCAGGCGAGCCAAGTGCATCGCCAACACATCTTCACTCTTGTTCGCGTGCAAAATCACTGGCAAATCCATGTCCCTCGCCCAACGCAACTGCGGCAACAGCAACGCTTCTTGCTGCTCACGCGGCACACGCCCCAGCCCAAAATCCAGGCCACATTCCCCCACCGCAACCGCATCGGTGCGTTGCAACCACTTAGGCAAGCGCGCCATCGCATGGGGCGGATGCTCAAACCAAGGATGCAGCCCCAAAGCCACACCCACCTGCGGAAAATGATGATGCAGACGCACAAGCCTCGGCCAATCACACGCCTTTGCCGCGACTGCAACAAAGGCACGCACCCCCACGGTTTCCGCGCGCAGCAACACCTCGCGCTGTGTATCGGCAAAACGTGCATCCGCTAAATGGCAATGGCTGTCAAAAACCCGCACTATTTTCCTCCGTGATTTTAGGCTCGCAATGTGCTCTCATTCGGGTACTTTCATCCCGCCCTTCATTGTCACTGCCCAGAACGCCATGCCCACGTTTGAACTCCACCCGCACCTCGCCGCCGACACCATCGATTTAGGCGAGCTTGCGCTCTGCCGCATCCTCCTAATGAACGATGCCAACTACCCCTGGCTGATTCTCGTCCCGCAACGCCCAAACTTGCGCGAAATTTATGAGCTCGACACCGAGGCTCAAATCCAGCTTATCCACGAATCCAGTCACGTCGCACGCTGCATGAGCACACTCTTTAAGGCGGACAAAATAAACATCGCCGCCTTGGGCAACATGGTGCCGCAACTGCACATTCACCATATCGCCCGCACCACGAATGACCCCGCTTGGCCTGCGCCGGTGTTTGGCGTGCATCCCGCACGCCCATATTCCCAACAAGCACTTGCCGAGCAACAAACTACGCTGCAAGCCCTACTGCAAGCCCATTTCTAGATAACGCGCAAAAGAAATTTCGCAGATAATTGGAACCGCCAAGCCCTGTTAAATCTGCCCTCCACAACCCCCAAAATAAGTAGCATCAAGCAAGTCTTATTCTGACTACTCCGCCCCCAAGCTGACTTCAATATTCTGCCAAGATTCCTCTAATACCCGCTCAGGAATTTCCCACACGATCAAACGTGGCGGCGTATCCTTGAACGCGGCACTTGAAAAGTAAGCCACGGCCGCTCCGGAAAACGCGCCGCCATCCTTGGAAAAATCACCTATTTTGGTGTGTAATTCGCGCTCAAGAAAGGACAGAAAATTAGAGTTACGGGAAAACGATGTACCTATTAGCACGGTATTGGGCAAACCCGCGTCACCGAACAAATCATCCGCCCCAGCGGGGGATTCACTGGCTTCCAGTGGCAAAAAACGGCTTACCGCAACAACATCCGCCTTTGGTTGCAGATGTAAGGGCAGGGCATCGATTCCTGCAAGGCGCACCAAATCACCAGGACGAGGTTCAGCTTTATTTGGAGTGATAGCGAGTTCCAGATGTGGCGATAGCGGCAGCTTCAAAGCCAGCGCTGCCTGTGCAACCGCGGCCGCAGCCGCTTGAGCACCCAACTCATTCCAATGGGTGTCCGTACGTAGAAATGCGTCCTGCCCCTGTGCGACCAAGTCCTGCAACACGGGTTCAAGATTGACAACAGGAACATGCGCGGCAATCAAACGTTCCACCCACGACTGAACCCGATCATCCAGAAGCTTTGAGCGCCCAAGGCCGCAAAGCTGCGCCGCCTGAATACGTGTTTTATCTGGCACTACCACCACCAGCAGCTCAATACCACGCCGGGAGAGAGCCCGGTGAATCTCGATCACATTTTGCGCACGTGCCGCCGCATTCTGCTCACGCTGGGGATACAGGCGTAGCTCATCTGTCAGAAACAACCAATCAGGGCAACCGACGCGCACGCGCTCCCCTAAGTCGCCCGCCACCAACCAGCTCAAACGCCGCTCCAGACTGGCCGCCCATTCGGGCAATGGCGTCTTGCCAAGGTTTTCATTCACTTCACCGGTCAACTTTCCATCGAGAAAAGATGACCAACTCAAGTTTTCCGGTTTGAGTACTAACGAACCATCCAGTACCGACGAGACAGTGGACCACAACCCAGCAACCATAAAGACAAGAAATACCATTCCAATAAAGGGTGCGGACAGACGATCGACTAATAAATGTCGCTTGGGCTGAGGGCTGGGCGGAAGTTCGTCCATCTGCTCGCGCATACCATTCGATGAGAGCTTTTTATCTGATGTGATTTTCATGCACGCAACTCAAAACTGAAAGTACAAGAAAGGTGTCGCGCCGCGACTAGCGATTAATGCAAAAGAAAACAGAAACGCAAAGAGCGGCCACAACCCAATCAATTCAAGCGTCAAATGATTCATCCGTGGAACAACCCGCACCTGGATCCAAGGCAAGAACAACGGCAAAGTGATCGACAACAATGCCAACAGCACCGCAAAAGCATGTGCAGGGCGCAATAGCAACTGCATGGTATCTCCCAGCCCCCAACCATTCAGACCAAACTGACCGCTATACATACTCATGGCTGAGGCAAAATCAGGCGCTCGGAATAGTGTCCAAGTCAGCATGACAAAAAGCATCGTCAAAGCCCAGCCTCCTAACGCGGGCATCGCTAACCCTGTATGAGTCCACAAACGATGTACCACCATGGCCAAACCATGCGCCATACCCCAGAGCAAGAAATTCCAGCTATCTGCACCGTGCCACAAGCCGGAAATTGCCATGACCAGAAACAAATTAACATACACCATGATCGGCCCGACACGACTACCGCCGAGCGGGATGTACAGATAATCGCGCAGCCAGCTTCCCAGCGAAATATGCCAACGCCGCCAGAAATCCTGAATGCTGCGCGCCACGTAGGGGTTGTTGAAGTTTTCGGGAAAGGTGAAGCCCAGCATCTGACCGATGCCAATCGCCATGGCACTGTAACCGGCAAAATCGAAGAAAAGTTGCAGTGTATAAGCGATATTCCCCACCCAAGCATCGGCAAAACTTGGATTAGACAAGGCAAACGCCGCATCGGCCACCGGCGCAAGCGTATCGGCAATCAGTACTTTCATGCTCATGCCGATCATGAAGCGCCGTGCACCCTGACCGAAATTCCTCCAATCGAACGGACGGTCGTGCAGCTCACGATGCACCCACTCGTAACGAATGATCGGCCCGGCGATTAGCTGCGAAAACATCGCCTTGTAGGCGGCGAAGTCGATGAAGTTATGCTCCGCCGGCACTGTGCGCCGATACACGTCGATCAGATAGGAAATGCCCTGCAAAGAAATGAACGACAGTCCGATCGGCAACAACACATGCTGCCATTCAAGCGGCATCATTCCACCGTAACCCAGCAGGCCGTTCAGTGTTTCAACCAGCAGATTGATGTATTTGTAATAGCTGAGAATCAGCAAAATGGCGACGATCGAGCCGCCCAACAGCCAGCTACGCACTCGCGCCCCCTTGGCGCGCTCGATCAAAATCCCACCAGCCCACACCCAAATCGTGATCCCCACCAGCAGACTGAGGAACATCGGACTCCACCATCCGTAGAAGATCCAGCTGGCCAGCATCAGGGTAAAGTCCTTCTGCTGCTTGCCGACTAGTGCGTACAGGATTAAAAACAGCGGAAAAAACAGCGTCAGAAATTCGAGAGATGCAAAAACCATGACTCAACCTATGCGGGTGAAATAATGAAATCCTCGAAAAACGCCATCCATGGCGCTTTTCGAGGTGT
>JBFXGB010000073.1:0-9922 GCA_050178405.1 Halothiobacillaceae bacterium | reverse complement strand
GTCGCTGGAATTGAGCCGCGACCCCATCCGTCTGGCCTTGTCCCTGCTTGGGAGCTTGGTGCTGATGATTGTGATCGGCTACGGCATCACTCTGGATGTCGAAAATCTCCGCTTCGCCGTGCTCGACCGCGATCAGAGCGCACTCAGTCAGGATTATCTGTTGAACCTAGAGGGTTCGCGCTATTTCGTTGAGCGTCCGCCGATTCGCGATTACGAAGACCTTGATCGGCGTATGCGCTCTGGCGAAATCAGTCTAGCGATTGAAATTCCACCCGGCTTCGCACGCGATGTGGCGCGTGGCAATACGGCTTCCATCGGCGCATGGATCGACGGTGCCATGCCGACCCGCGCGGAAACCGTGATCGGCTATGTGCAAGGCATCCATGCACAATGGCTGTACACGCGTGGGCGCGAGGCGCAGGGCGACGCGGCGGTCAGCGGTTTGGTCACGCTGGATACCCGTTTCCGCTACAACCCCGACGTCAAGAGTCTGCCCGCCATGGTTCCGGCAGTGATTCCGCTCTTGCTGATGCTCATCCCGGCCATGCTGGCAGCGCTCTCTGTGGTGCGTGAAAAGGAGCTAGGTTCCATCGTCAATCTCTACGTCACCCCGGTCACGCGCACCGAGTTCCTGCTGGGCAAACAACTGCCCTATATCGCCATGGCGATGATTAATTTCCTGCTGCTGGCGGCGCTGGCCTTATTCGTTTTCAAGGTGCCGATGACCGGAAGCTTTCCCACGCTGACCTTCGCCGCCCTCATGTATGTCACGAGTGCCACAGCCATCGGTCTGCTGGTTTCCGCCTTCACCCGCAGCCAGATCGCTGCGCTCTTCGGTACGGCGGTGCTGACGATTCTGCCCGCAGTCCAGCTTTCGGGCATGACCACTCCGGTGGCTTCGCTGGAAGGCATCGGCGCGTGGGTCGGGCATATTTACCCCACCGCGCATTTTATTACCGTGGCGCGCGGAACCTTTTCCAAGGGGCTTGGCTTCGAGGATCTTCAGGGGGCGCTCGTGCCGCTTGGGCTTGCCATGCCGGTGCTTATCGGGCTGGGCATCGCCCTGCTCAGAAAACAGGAGCGGTAACCATGCGCTGGCGGAACATCGCTCATCTCGGCATCAAGGAATTACGCAGTTTGCTGCGCGATCCGATGATGCTGGTGCTCATCGTTTACTCATTTAGCTTTGCCATCTACACGGCGGCGACAGCGCTGCCGGAGACCTTGCAGAAGGCACCCATCGCCATCGTGGACGAGGATCGCTCGCCGCTATCCGAGCGCATCGTCGATAGCTTCATGTCGCCCTACTTCATGCCGCCCGCGCTGATTACCCAAGCCGAGATGGATGCGCGCATGGATGCCGGGCAGGACACCTTTGCGCTGAATATCCCGCCGGATTTTCAGCGCGATGTGTTGGCGGGGCGTAGCCCGAGCATTCAGCTCAATGTCGATGCCACGCGCATGACCCAGGCTTTTGCCGGAGCCGGATATATCCAGTCGATCGTCATGAGCGAGGTCAATACGTTCGCCCAGGGGCATTCGATGAGCGTTATGGCCTCGCCGGTCAATCTTGATTTGCGTTCACGCTTCAACCCCGAGCTTAATCGGATCTGGTTCGGTTCGCTCATGGAGGTCATCAATCAGGTGACCATGCTGTCTATCATCCTGGCCGGAGCAGCGCTGATCCGCGAACGCGAACACGGCACGGTGGAGCATTTGCTGGTGATGCCGGTCACACCGTTCGAGATTATGCTGAGCAAGGTGTGGGCCATGGGACTGGTGGTGTTGGGGGCATCCGCCGCCTCCTTGCTGATTGTGGTTCAGGGTTTGCTGGCCGTGCCCGTGCAGGGTTCCATTCCGTTGTTTCTCGCGGGCACGGCTCTGGTTCTGTTTGCCACCACCTCGCTGGGCATTTTTCTCGGCACGCTGGCGCGCTCCATGCCGCAGTTCGGTTTGCTGATGATGCTGGTGTTGTTGCCACTGATGATTCTTTCCGGCAGCGTGACCCCGCGCGAAAGCATGCCCGACTGGGTGCAGAACGTTATGCTGGCGGCACCCAACACCCATTACGTCATGCTGGCGCAGGCGATTCTTTACCGAGGGGCGGGATTGTCGGTCGTCTGGCCGCAATTTGTTGCTTTGGGCATGATTGGAATGGCGCTGTTTATGCTTTCGCTGGCGCGTTTCCGCAAGAGCCTAGCGACGATGGTGTGAGTCAGACCTCAATAACAGAGGGCTTGTCGAACTCAGGACGTGCATGGCGTTGCAGCAGTTGTGCGACCGCCAGCTTGGGGGCGAGACCTTCGAAGGTGACTTGATACACGGCGTGGGTAATGGGCATGTCAACGAAGTGCTCACACGCCAGTCGCCAGGCTTCGCGGGCGCTGGGGAGGCCTTCGACAGCCTGCCCGATTTGGGCGAGTGCAGCCTCGACGCTTTTTCCTTCGGCAAGGGCAATACCAAAGCGGCGGTTGCGCGATTGGTTGTCGGTGCAGGTGAGGACTAAATCGCCCAAGCCTGCAAGTCCCATGAGGGTTTCGCGGCGTGCGCCTTGTTTTTCTGCCAAGCGCATGATTTCTGCTAAGCCACGGGTTATGAGCGCGGCGCGGGCGTTGGAGCCAAAATGCAGACCATCAGCAATGCCGGCGGCAATGGCGAGGACGTTTTTCACTGCGCCGCCGAGTTCCACGCCAATCACATCGTCCACACGGTAGGCGCGGAAGTTGGGGCTGTGCAGCAGGGCGGCGACGTGTTCGGCAAAATCGCAGTCGTGCGAGGCCACGGTGACGGCGGTAGGTAGGCCGGCGGCCACTTCGCGGGCAAAGGTGGGGCCGGAAATAATCGCCGGTGCAGCACAATCGGGGAGTTCTTCGGCGAACACTTGGTCGAGGCGTTTGGCCGTGCCGGTTTCCAAACCTTTGCTCGCCCATGCAATACGTGGAGCGATGCGCGTAGGGCTGGCTGTGAGATGCGGGCGCAGTTCGTGCAGAAAGGCGCGAAAGCCGCTGCTGGGAACGACGATAAGAATAAGGTCGGCACACTCAAGCGCGTGACCAAGGTCGCTGGTTGGCGTGAGTGTGTCGGGAAAAGGCGTATCGGGCAGGTAGCGCGTGTTGCAGCGGGTGTGCTGCATGGCGGCCATCTGCTGCGGATTGCGTCCCCACAAGCGCACGCGGTGCTGGTTGCGTGCAAAGTGGATGGCAAGCGCGCTACCCCATGCGCCCGCGCCTAGCACGGCAATGGTTTGTGGCATCGTCATGCGAGGCGTTGGGGCTTATTGGATGGTGCTGGGCGCAGGCGCTTCGGCCTGCTGTTGCGCATGCTGCATGTAGAGCGCGTCAAAGTTGATCGGCTGGAGCAGCAAGCTGGGGAAGCCGCCTTTGACCACCAAGTCGGCAATGGTTTCGCGGGTGAAGGGAAAGAGTTGGGTGGGGCATATGCTGCCGAGGATGTGCCCCATTTCTGCGCCCTCAAAGCCTACGATGGTGAAGATGCCAGCATGGGTGACTTCGGCCAAAAAGGCAGTTTGCTGTTCGCCTTCAACGTCGGTGGTGGCGGTAGCGGTAATTTTTAAGGCCACTTCAAACACGCCATCGCCAAGCTGGGTGCTGGCATTGGCGACTTCGACGTTGATGTTCGGCTGCCACTCAGGGTTGAGGAAAATATGCGGTGCGCGGGGGGATTCAAATGAAACATCTTTTAGATAAATGCGTTGCAGGGCGTATTGGCGTGGGGTTTGTTGAGCTTCGGACATGCGATGGTTTCTCTAAAGTGACGTTTCAAAGGCTAATGTGTTGACCGAGCCACTGCTTGAGTTGGGGTAATTGCAGTGCGCCGCTCATGCGGGCGATTTCGCGCCCACCTTGGAACAGGGCGAGGGTAGGGATGCTACGGATGCCAAATTGCTGGCTGATGACGGGTTCGTTTTCGGTGTTGACCTTGGCAATCAGCAGGTGCGGCTCAAAGGTTTTGGCGGCTTCGTCCAGTACCGGTGCCATCATGCGGCAGGGGCCGCACCAGGGTGCCCAGAAGTCCACCAGAATGGGCAGGTCGCTGCGCGTGATGTAGCGTTGGAAGTTGGCGGTGGAGAGTTCGAGTGGGTGCGCGATAAACAGCGGCTTACCGGATTTGCCACATACAGGGTTGGCGTTGAGTTTGTCGCGTGGCACGCGGTTAATCGTGCCGTCATGCGGTGAAACAATATGCACAAATTCGGTCATGATGAATCTCCTTTAGCTTGGGTCTAAATCCGTGGTCGGAAAAAGCAGGGCGTCCAGTTGGCCGTCGCGATCAAGTTGCTGCATGTCGCTAAAGCCGCCGATAGGGCGCTTGTCGATGAAGATTTGCGGCACGGTGGAGCGCCCGGAGCGTGTTTCCATTTCGTCCCACAACGCCGAGTCGCCATCGACGATGATGCTCTGATAGCTCACGCCTTTACTGTGCAGCAGATGCTTGGCGCGAATGCAGTAGAAGCAACTCTGGCTTAAATAAACGACGACTTCGGCCTGGCGCACAGCATTTACTTTTTTTTCACCGGCAGGTTTTCATGCTGCCAAGCCAGAATGCCGCCTGCTAAGTTGTGAAGCTTAGTAAAGCCAAGTTTGGCAAGCTGCCCGCAGGCCACGCCGGAACGATTGCCGCTGCGGCAATAAATAATGATGGGTTTATCTTTCCACTCTGCAAACTGGTCGCTTTTAGCGGCGAGCTGACCAAGTGGAATGTGTTTGGCACCCATTAAATAACCGGCACGAAATTCGTCGATTTCGCGTACATCAAGCAACAACGGCTCGTCATGGCTTAACATGCGCGTGGCTTCGGATGGATTGATTTCGCTGTACTTGCGGGTCACGCGGCTGGCCTCATTAGCAATAAGCATAAAAAGAATACCCACCGCAGCGGCGGTGAGCATCCAGTGGCGTTGGAGAAAGTCTAAAAATTCCATGATTTATTGTGCGCGACGCACGCCCATTTTGACCAAAATCATCTCCAAAGGGCAAAGATTAGTGAAGCCACTTTGGAATAGGTTAAGGCTAATAAAGGCGGTCAGCCAAAGCCAGCTAACTTGGCTCATATCCGCTTGCCCAGTGAAGTGAGCTAGCGCTAAGGTGAGCATAAGCATTAAGCCGGCAACGATGCGTACAATACGATCTGTAGTCATGAGGGTGTTCTCGTGTGGGTTGATGTGTTGTTAAACGTGCAAAATACATCCTGCATCATGCTGATGAGGCGTAGGGTGCGTGCGTCGTTGACGCGGTAGTATACCCGGTTGGCATCCTTGCGCGAGGCGAGGATGCCTTTGTCGCGCAGGATGGCGAGGTGTTGGGAGATATTGCTTTGCGTGGTGCCTACGGCATCCACAATGTCTTGCACACTGATTTCGGCATCCCCCAAAACGCAGAGGATTTTCAGGCGCAAAGGGTGCGACATGGCCTTGAGCGAGTGTGATGCACGGTCGATGTCTTCAGTGCGTGTGGACAAAGAGATGGGAATGACTTGGGGTGAAGATTCAGTCATGGTGGAGTGTATGAGTTTTTTAGAATATTCAGATATTACATGCTAACAGCTGCATCTATAAATCGTATTTTTTCACGAACCCCATGGTTTTTCTTGGGCTGGGTGGTGCTTGCACTAGGCTCAGGCTGGGTTGATGGAGCTTTGGCGACGGAGGCATCCATCCAGAGCACTACGCAAGAGCTTGAGGGTGTGCAGCAGGATATCAAGGCCGAGCGCGAGCGTTTGCGAGCACTGGATGCAAAACGTGACGCGGAATTAGCCAAGTTGCGCATCTTAGAGAATCAGCAGGCCGAGGCGGCGCGTGCGTTATACGCGGCACAATTTGCCTTGAGCAGCAAGCAAAATGCGTTGGCGGATTTGCGTGCGCGGCATTCGGCTTTGGATGCGGAGATTGTCGCAGGCTTGGCAAGCCTTGAGGACAATTTGCGCGCTTTATATTTGTTGGGCGCGGGCAATGGTTTGGAGGGCGTGCTAAGCCCAGGGGGGCGTGCCGACAAAATGCGCGTGGAAGGCTATTTGGCCGAGTTGCGCGCAAGCAGGGTGGAGGCCTTGCGGCGTTTGCGCGTGGCGCGTGAAGATAATTTGCGCGTGCAGCATGAAATTGAGTTTGCCCTGGAAGAATTAACGCGGTTGCAGTTGGTGGCTGAAGCGGAACAGGCGAGTTTGGATGGTTTGCGGGCGGAACATGACAAGGTCGTTGCGGCTTTGGATGCGCGCTATTCGGCAAGCGAGGCCAAGGTGCGGCAAATGACCAAGGATCAGGATGCCCTTGAGCGCACCTTGCAAAAATTGGAGCAGGCCGAGGCTCAGGCGGCGGCCGAAGCTCAAGCAAAAGCATTAGCAAAAGTTGAGGCCGAAGCCAAGGCCGCTGCCGAGAAAAAACAGCGTGAGGCCGAGGCGGTTGAACGCAGACAGGATGCCGCAGAGCAGCAGAAGCGTGCTGAGGTGCAAAAACGCAATGAGCAAAACAAAGAAGATACTGAACAACGTCTTTCGGCCGCCGAGGCGGAAGTGGCGGCAGAGAAAAGCGAGCCAAAATCGGTAGAAAAAACCGCAGAAAAGAAGATGCAGGCAGAGCATGAGGCGGCGGAAGCGCCGCAAAAGCGTACCGCCTCACCGGCTGATTCCGGAGAAATTCCGGTGAGCGGGCGCAAGGTGCGTGGCTTTGGCGAGCCGACAGGGGTGGGGGAGCTGCGCTCGCGCGGGATATTTTTTGCCGCACCGGAGGGTTCGCGCGTGCGTGCGTTGTCTGAGGGCAAGGTGGTGTTTGCCGATTGGGTGCGCGGGTATGGCAATTTGGTTATCGTGCAGCACAAGGGCGGTTACTTGAGTTTGTATGCGCAAAATGAGGCTCTGTTGAAGTCGGTGGGCGCGCGCGTGCAGCGTGGCGAGGTGCTGGCGACGGCGGGGCGCAGTGGTGGCGAGCGTCAGACCGGGGTGTATGTTGAGGTGCGACGCGGCGGGCAGCCAATGAACCCTGTGCGCTGGTCGGCGTGGCCAAAAAAATAATCTTGCACTAGGTTTGCTTGGGAATGAGGTGCCTCGCTTGATTGACATTACATTTGCCACAGTGTTTTGATTGAACGGGCTGCTACACTCTTATGTCACAAGTGATCGCTGGTTTAATATCGTGGTTAGAATTTTTGCGGATGGGTTATCCGCATTTTTGAGGAAGGTTTGAATGCAACATCGTATGCGGGCGGCGGCTTTAGTGGTGGCGGGTGCGACTTTAGGCTTTGGTTTGACTTTTGGTGTGGGCGTTTTTGCGCAGAAAGAGACGGCGGCGACGAGCGCGCCCAGCAGTCCGGATGCCTTGCCGCTGGATGAGTTGCGCACCTTTACCGAGGTGTACGGGCGCATTAAGGATGACTACGTCGAGAGCACGGAAGATAAGAAGCTGTTAACCCAGGCGATACGCGGTATGTTGAGCGGGCTTGATCCGCATTCGTCTTATCTTGATCCAGAAGAATTCAAAGAGTTGCGCCAAGGTACGACGGGAACCTTTGGCGGCTTGGGGATTGAAGTCGGTATGGAAGATGGCTTTGTGAAGGTCATTTCACCGATTGACGATACCCCGGCGCAACGTGCGGGGCTTATAGCGGGCGATTTGATTATCAAACTCGATGAAAAGCCGGTGCAGGGCATGTCGATTAATGATGCGGTCAAAATTATGCGCGGTGAGCCGGGCACTCAAATCAAACTGACCGTGGCGCGTAAAGGTGTGAACAAGCCGCTGGAATTTACCTTGGAGCGCGCGATTATCCGCGTGCAAAGTGTGAAGAGCCGGATGCTGGCGCCGGGCTTTGGCTATGTGCGTATCACTCAGTTCCAGTCGCAGACCGAGCAGCAGATGCTCAAGGCCATTGAGGCGCTGAAAGAAGAAGCGGGCGGCAAGCTCAAGGGCTTGGTGCTGGATTTACGCAACAATCCGGGCGGTGTGTTGCAAGGCTCGGTCGGTGTGGCGGATGCGTTTTTGAATGATGGCCTCGTGGTGTACACCGACGGTCGGGTCAAGGATTCGAAAATGCGTTATAGCGCGCATCAGGGCGATGTGCTCGATGGCGCACCGATGGTGGTGCTGGTCAATGGTGGCTCGGCTTCGGCTTCGGAAATTGTCGCCGGCGCGCTGCAAGACCAAAAACGCGCCATCATTATGGGTACAAAAACCTTCGGCAAAGGCTCGGTGCAAAGCATTCAGGAATTGGCGAATGGCGGGGCGATTAAAATCACCACCGCGCGCTATTTCACGCCGTCCGGTCGCTCGATTCAGGCCGAGGGTATCATGCCGGATATTGAGCTGCCGTCGCTCAAGGTCGATGCCATTGAAGATAACGGCTTGGGTGTGAAAGAAGCGGATTTGGCGGGGCATTTGGATAATCCGAATGGCAAAAATGACAAGGTTGAGAAGACCGATGCGTCCAAGCCTAAAGCTGACGAGGCCGAAGCCGTGAAGGCAGATAAGCCTGAGGACAAGCCTGTAAGCAGCCGTGCGGGTGATGCGGTCTTGGATAAGGACGACGAACGTCCTCTTGCGCAAAAGGATTACGCTTTGTTTGAAGCGCTGAATATGCTTAAAGGCATGGTTTTGCTGAATAAGTCCGCCAGCAAGCCTTGAGTTAATACGCTATAAACAGTCAAACGCCGCCTTGTGCGGCGTTTTTGTGTAAGCCCTATGAAATAGAGAGGTGATTTATGCCGCGTGTACTTATCCCACTCGCGCCCGGATTCGAGGAGCTGGAGGCGGTTTCGCTGGTCAATATTCTGCGTCGTGCAGGGATTGAGGTCGTCATGGCGGGGCTGCATCCCGGCTCGGTGTGTGCGAGCCGCGGTACGGTGATCGTGCCGGATACCTCTTTGGAGCAGGTCATGGATGATGACTTTGATTTGGTGGTGCTGCCCGGCGGTCTGCCCGGAGCGGATAACCTGCGTGATGACCCACGCATCATTCATTTGTTGCAACGCACGCATGAGGAAGGACGCTTGGTGGGGGCGATTTGTGCTGCGCCCAAGGTGTTGGCGCAAGCGGGATTGCTGGCGGGTCATCGTGTGGCGCACTATCCAGGTGCTTTGAGCGAGGAGGCCTTGGAGGGTGCAACGGCGAGTCAGGCTGCGGTCGAGGCGGATGATCGGGTGCTAACCTCACGCGGGCCGGGCACGGCGATGGATTTTGCTTTGGCGCTGGTTGAGAAGCTTGTCGGGCGAGATAAGCGCGATGAAGTGGAGCGCGCTTTGGTGCGTTAAACGTTCGACGATACATATTCGGCACGCAAAAAATGCCCCATTGAGGGTAATGCCAGTCACTTAAGCCTAAAAAGGGTTTGAACTCAAAAGGAGACATGAGGATCATGTCTCCTTTTTTATGCACGCACTCCAAGACGAACTGGCCTTTACCCTCGCTCGCACCCCTGAGCGCCTTCACCAACTGAGCAGCCTGATTGATTCTCAATGGGTTGCACACGCACTGTCCAGCACGGGCAAGGCTTCGATTCGAAGGCGCAAGCTCCCTGCGGAGCATGTGGTTTGGTTGGTGATTGGGTTGGCGTTGTTCCGCAATCAAGCGATTGGAGATGTCGTTCGACAACTGAACCTGACACTCAATGGTCAGCCGATGAGTGTGCCCAGTGCCGCCGTGGCGGGGCGCCAGCGCTTGGGTGATGAACCCATGGAGGCTTTGTTTCGTCAGCTCACGCAGGCCTGGACATCGTTCGATGAGGGTGCGCAGCGTGCATGGGGATTGCGTCTTCTCGCGGTGGATGGTGTGGTCTGGTCAACCCCCGATACGCCTCACTGCCATTAAGTTAAGGAAAAGTCATTCAAAAACAATGTTTTTTCTGTCGTTTATGGAAGCTCAACAACGCCCTCGCTGAAGTGTTTTTCCGTGGTGGGTTGCGGTGGCTCCGCTCTAGGC